>DATEUF010000246.1:0-3598 GCA_035283325.1 Pyrinomonadaceae bacterium
TGACCATCGTGACCCTGAAAGAGTGAAATGGCTGGGCAACAGGAAACTTGATGTTTAATCGCAGCCAAAGAACCCTAGCACAACATGGCATTGGTAGGGGTTGCTTTCAAGGCAAAAGGCGGGCTAACAATGCGTGCACCAGGACGGCGGGATTCTCACCGCCAAAACAGGTTGGTTCTGGCTTTGAGCCCTTCCGTTTCGCAAACGAATCCAGCCCACCCGCCGCCGGTAACGCGGGCCGTTGGGCAACCCTGTGCATGAGATTGAGTCTGATTTCTGAAGATCAAATGTCTGGAAAATCGTATTTCTGAGTCAGGAGAATATGTTCGCTAAAATCCGTGTCAGCGAATTGAAAAATATTCGCATCATCTATAAAGGCGATATCTACAATTTGGCTCGCTTGCTGCTAAAGATTGACGATGCAAGAGATAAAGGTACTAACACAAGGTCTCGCCACACAATCAAGGGATTAGCAACGAAATTTGCTATGCTTTCAGGAATGAGTTTTCATGAGGTTGAAGAAGCACTCTTGAAGCACGGCTTGCCTTTCGGCGCAACAGTTGAGCATGACAAAGATGTATCGGAGTGATAGAGAGGTTTCCAAAATCGGCTTCGTTTCTTCGAGTAATGGTTTATCAAGTTTTTGCGTAGGTCGATTGGTCAGGTTCGTTTCAATTGCCAGGTATATGGTTGGTGAAGTCAATGTCCTTTGATTGCCAGCGTTTTGGTAAGTCATGCTTTTTGTTGGTTGTTGAGCTGGTGGTTGAGCCTGTCGAAACCCTGTCGAAACACAGTTGCCCAAGTTTGAGTCGTATGCAATGTTTCTTTCAAGATGGCGGCGTTGTCCTGCTCCAGTTAGTGAGTCTTGCGTTCCGTGTGGTTGCCCAACACAGCGTGCAGCTGACGGTGGGTACGCGGCGCGTTTTTTGGGCATTTTTCTGGCTTTGAGTTTTTTCCGTTTCGAGGGCAAGTCCACCCTCCCACCCACCGCAGCTAACGCACACCGTTGGGCGGCACTTTTCAAATGGAGGTATTTATGAAACTTTTTATTTCATATTCACATGCTGACAAAGACTTTGTGGTTAAACTGTATAACACATTAACATATTCCAATTTAGAAGTCTTTATTGATGAAAAAGACATAAAAATCGGAGATAATATTCTAGAAAAAATTGAAAAAGGGATTGAAGAATCAGCGGGATTGCTCTATGTCATTTCAAAATATTCTGTTAAGTCCACGTGGGTTAAGGAAGAATTAAGTATGGCAAGAGTAAAATCAATTACGCAAAGAGGGATTTACACCATATATCCCCTTTTAGTTGATGACGTAGAATTGCCCGTGAGTATATCGCAATTGAAGTATGTGCAAAATCCGGGGAAATCGCACACCGAATCCGGTTTATGTCGCACACCGAATCCGGATCATGCCGCACAGTGCGGAGTGAGGAAAGCACTGGTATTGGGATTGTACCTCAGGTGTTCGGCATGGAGCGGACAGCTCTGAGTTTTCGTTGAGACTCGCCCTGGAGTTGGATGCGCAAAGCGCTGTGCACAATGCGATCCAGAAGGGCATCGGCCAAGGTAGGATCGGGAATGCGCAAATGCCAGTCGGAGACAGGGACTTGCGAAGCGATCAGAGTGGCCGTATGTCCAAATCGGTCATCCAAGACTTCGAGGATATCCTGAGCATTGGCGAGTGTAATGGGGTCACGCATCCAATCATCCAGGATCAGCAAACTGGTCTTGGCCAGAGAACGAAGCAGGGAGAGGAAGGAACCGTCGTTTCTTGCCAGAGAGAGGGCATGCAGCAAGCGTGCGGTACGATAATAACGCATGGAGAAACCATGGCGGGCGGCAGCCTGACCAAAGGCGGAAACCAAAAAGGATTTTCCCGAACCGGTCGGACCGAGGACCAACATGTTGTGACGGGAGGGGATCCACTGACATTGGGCGAGTTCGAGGATGGCACGACGATCCAGGCCTCGGTGTGAAGCAAAATCGAGATCTTCGAAGGCGGCCTGCATGGGGAAAGCAGCCAATTTGATGTTGCGCTGAATGCGGTTTTCCCGGCGGCGGACGCATTCCTGATCCACCAGGAGAGCCAGGCGATCTTCAAAAGTGAGTTCGGCGTACTGGGGATTGGATTGTTGTTCGCGCAGCGCCTGGCGAAAGGCAGGCAGCCGCAGTTCAAGCAGTTGGTCATAGAGAACTTGCAGGGACATAAGGGCTCCTTTTTAGTGATAGTAGGATTGGCCGCGCACATTTTCGTGCGCAGGCAGAGGTTCGAGGGAGGGTTTGGCTGCCAGGCGTTCCAGTTCTGCCTTCACATCGGAGTAAGAAAGCAGGTGAGCAGGCAGGAGACGCTGGCAGACGGTCTCCAACTGTAGGGGGGAGTACTTGCGTGCCAGGGACAGAATGCCCAGGCAGGAACGATAGGCCTGTTGGGGATAGGGGCGTGAACGCAGCAAAGCGGTGAAGTAGGCGGCGGTCTGGGGACCGATTTTTTCCGCTTCGTGTTGGAACCAGGTTTCATCCACGTTCCTCACAAACTGATGGTTGGACGGCATGTGCTCCACACGGGTGGAGAACCGTCCCTGTGTCCGGCTGCGCGTGTGCAGGGCAACCTGCTGGCCATGATGAAAGATCTGCACCAGGCTTTCGCCGGCACGAATCCGCACTTCCTGCCGTACCAGTGTGTATGGGACGCTGTAGTAATGACCTTCAAAGGCCACATGGTAGTCGATGCTCACTTTGGCATTCTTCCAGGTGGCGAATTCATAGGGTCGTTCGGGCAGGGGCCGCAGGGCAGGCCGATCCAATTCTTCGAACAACTGCTGACGCGATTTTCCCAGATGAGCCATCTCGCGCCGGTTGAGCTTCTCCAGGAGTGGCAGTACGGCGCGGTTGGCTTCCCCAAGACTGAAAAAGGTGCGGTTGCGTAAGGGAGCCAGTACCCAGCGTTCGACGTTTTGAACACTGTTCTCCCCGTGCGCTTTATCCTTCGGCCGGCGGACTCTCGCTGGCAGCACGGCCAACTGGTAATGCTCGGCCAGTTCCTGGTAGGAAGGATTGACTTCCGGTTCATAGCGGTTGGGGGTCTTGATGCCTGACTTGAGATTGTCCGGACGCACGATCTTTGGCAGGCCTCCAAAGAACGCGAAGGCACGCACATGTCCGCCCAGCCAATACCGCAGTTCCTGCGACGGCTGCACTTCCGCATACGTGTAGCTACTGGCAGGCAGTACCGCCACGAACACTTGAGCCTGCCAGATCTCACCTGTCTCGGGGTTGGTGATCGGTACGGTCATTCCGGCATAATCCACCTCCATGGCTTCGCCGCCTTTGTGCGGCAAGCGCATACTGTACGTGTGAGCTTGATTCCAGCGTTGATAATGCTCATGGAATTGCGTCCGCCCATAGCCCTCCGGATTCTGCTCGCGGTATTCCTGCCACAGCAGCTGCAGGCTCACCCCGCGCTTCGAGAGCTCGCGGTGCACCTCTTCCCAGTCGGGCGCGCGGCGCCGCGCGCCCGACTGGGAAGAGGCCGTTTTTTCTCCAAACAGGCGCTGGCACAGCGCCTCCTCGCTCAGTTCATCCG
>DATEUF010000247.1:0-61979 GCA_035283325.1 Pyrinomonadaceae bacterium
TGCCCCGGACAGGACTTTTACTTTCGAGCTTTCATCTTCGAGGATCGCTCCCCAAAGAGGTCGAGTATAACTACATGGGCATACAGTCAATTCCCATGACCGGTCTTGCACCGGCTAGACATGCAGCATTATGGGCTGCGAGCGAAATTACACAAACAAAAACCGAAGCCATTGCCTCATGTTATGGTTTCGCCTAGGTCAACCACCAGTGCATGCCCGACAAGCTCAAGCCGGTTGGGGGCTAGATGTGTCGTTCTTCGGAATCGTGGGTGTTGAAAGCAGCTAATGCATCGCGACGCAATGCTTCAGCGAGCCGCCGATCACCGCCGGTTAAGATCCCACAGGCATTGGAACGAGAAGATCGAAAAGGCGTGGCCTGAGCATCGGCCTGCCGTTGTCGCTTCCGTGACGAAGGCCTTAGAGGGCGTGAAAAATCACTGCTGCGCGCCTTTGCAAAGGCTTTGCTTGCCAGGCTCTCCTGGCCCGCACGACGATAGACTAAACCGAGGACGTAAAAGGCTTCGGTATAACCATCATCTAAATTGATTGCCTTGCGGAGGTGGCGCGCGGCTAATTCGTCGCGCGCTAATTGATAATAGAGGCAGCCAAGGGCGTAGTGCGCTTCTGGCGAGGGTTTGGTGGCGAGAGCTCTCTTGAATTCTCGGAGCGCCTTTTGCCAGTTCTCCTCGGCAATGAAAAGACGCCCCAATCCGTAATGTGCGGCAAAGGAGGAACCGCCCATACGCGTGGCACTGTTAAGCAGTTCTTTAGCACGTTCCGTTTCGCCCTGATCGCCGCACGCCAGACCGAGCAGCAGCGACACTCGAATATCGGCAGGAGCACTCTCGTGCGCCTTTTCAAGATAGTTTTGCGCTCGCCGCGTTTTGCCCGCTTTGAAGAAGTGTTCACCCACAAAGGCGAACAAAGGCGCGTTTCCCCTAGCCATCTCCGCGGCACGCTCCAGCGAACGTATGCCTCTGGCCAGTTGCTGGTCTTCGATGAACAGAAACCCTTCGTTGATGAAATTTTCGAACTCGTTGCGTTTTGGACCGTGATAACTTGCGAGTATTTTGACGCGCAGTTCTTCACGGCGAGCGCTCTCTGCCTGCTCTTCGGCATCCTTCTGACAGCGATCATTCCAAAGCTGCTCCAGCCGTTCACTTTCTACGATTCCGTCGTCCGTTAATAGACCAACCAGGGCTTTGACCAGCGCGCGATCGAAATAGGAGTTCTGGGCCTGTCTGAGCAGAAGATCGAGGCCGCGGTCCAGTCGCTCAGTTAGTCGCGCCAGCCTGTTTTCGAGCGCAGAGATGCGTTCGAGGAGATGTTCCTCAGTTGATGGGCCACCTTCAGCCGTTTCGTAGCGGGACGCTGGAGGTTCCGTAATGAGCATCAACCGTGTGCCACAACGGGCGCAAAAATCCTGGCCCAGCGGGTTCGCAGAAAGGCATTTCTGGCAATAGTGTGCTACTTGTGTCATCGCCTGTAGTGAAGAGAGTTAATCGGATAACACCTTAATAATCGCTCAGTAGTCATAAAACCCACGACCCGTTTTGCGACCCAGCCAGCCGGCATCAACATATCGCTTTAACAAAGGACACGGTCGATACTTGGGATCTCCGAGTCCGTCGTGCAACACATTTAGTATCGCTAGACAAACATCCAGCCCAATGAAATCAGCCAATGTTAGGGGTCCCATCGGATGGTTCATACCCAGCTTCATGATTCCATCAATACTCTCGCGGGTAGCAACGCCCTCGTAAAGCGCGAAAATGGCCTCATTGATCATCGGCAACAACACACGATTGGAAACAAATCCGGGTGAGTCCTGACAATCCAGTGCCGTCTTTCCCAACCTTTCCGCAAGTCCACGCACTTTTTGATCCGTTTCGTCAGAGGTTGCCATGCCCCTGATGATCTCGACAAGCTTCATGACCGGCACTGGGTTCATAAAGTGCATGCCGACAACCTTGTCAGGACGACGTGTTGCCGCGCCGAGTTTGGTAATGGAAATCGAGGAAGTATTTGAAGCGAGAATCGCATCTGCTCGCGCAATACGATCGAGACTCGAGAACAATTCAATCTTGACTTTCAAGTCCTCCGTTACCGCCTCAATGATTATCGAAGCATCCTGGAGTCGCTCAAGTTCGGTGGTAGTGGTGATTCTTTGCGTTATCGCCCTAAGCTCGGCGCCGCTCAATCGTTGCTTATCAACGTCCCGTTGCAAGCTCCGGTTGATGGCTTCCATGCCACGATCAAGAAAGCTGGCTTCAAGATCGCGCATCAGTACGTTGTAGCCGGCGCGCGCCGCCACCTGGGCAATGCCGTTTCCCATAGTGCCCGCGCCAACCACACCGATAATGTCAGAGGTTTCTGTCAACACGTCGTATTGATGGATCCAAAGCGGTCTTTTTACCTCTCGACGGCCAGGGCCACCGCATTTCCACCACCGAGACAAAGTGCAACCACGCCTCGGCGGGCACGCTCGCGTTTTAATTCGTAGAGCATGGTGGTAAGCAAGCGCGAGCCTGATTGACCGATCGCGTGGCCTAAAGCGACTGCCCCGCCGTTGACGTTTACTCGCGCAGGATCCAGGCCCAGCTCCTTTATGATCGCCACAGCCTGCACCGAAAACGCCTCATTGAGCTCAATCAAATCGACCTCGGCCAGCGACCAGCCCGCCTTTTTAAGGACACGACGTATCGCTTCTACTGGAGCCATCATCACCAGCTTTGGCTCCGTGCCGGAACTTGCCTGCGCCACAATTCGGGCCATTGGCTCAATTCCCATAGAGCGGGCCCGAGCCAACGAGGTAACTACCACGGCGGAAGCACCGTCGTTTACGCCAGGAGCGTTGCCGGCTGTTACGGTACCACCTTCGTTAAAGGCAGGCTTGAGTTTGCCAAGTGCTTCGAGGCTGGTGTCTTCGCGCACGGGCTCATCGGTCGCAAAAACGATTGGCGGCCCCTTCTTTTGGGGCACCTCCACGGGTGTAATCTCGTCCTTAAACTTTCCGGCTTTGATTGCCGCAGCAGCTTTACGATGGGAATTCAAGGCGTATTCGTCCTGCTCCGCCCGGCTGACCTTGTATCTCTCGGCGACTACTTCACCGGTGCAGCCCATGTGATAGTTTTCAAACGCACACCAGAGTCCATCATGGATCATCGCATCCAGCAACTCGACGTTCCCGAGCCTGTAGCCTTCACGCACGTTGGGAAGTAAATAGGGCGTGTTGCTCATGGATTCCATACCGCCGGCCACTACTATCTCAGCATCACCCAACTGAATCCCCTGAGCCGCCATCATTACAGCTTTTAATCCGGAGCCGCAGACTTTGTTTACGGTGACCGCCGAGACGCTTGGAAGCAATCCGCCGCGCAGTGCCGCCTGGCGAGCTGGATTCTGACCGAGCCCAGCTTGAATCACACAGCCCATGATCACTTCATCAACATCCTCTGGCTTAATGCCCGCACGTTTAACGCTCTCGCGCACCGCGATCGCCCCCAGATCGGTGGCCGAAAACGATTTGAGCGCCCCCAGAAACTTTCCCACCGGTGTCCTCACCGCACTTATGATTACTGCATCTTTGATCTCAGACATCTTTGCCTCTTTTCAGCGTCGGGAGCCTTTGTCATTTACGATCTAATCGCTCCCGCCTATTCAGCATTACTATTTAGCCCGACTGCTGTCAAGCACTTGATCCGTACCGTATCCAGAACATGAACAGATTGATCAGAAAGCAGAATGCCTTTGTTTGAAAGCCGGTCGAGCGAGTGATAGACTTATCGCTGATATATTCAACCTCGAGCACCAACCTGTAATCAATCATGCAAGCTCTGATTCTCGCAGGCGGCAAAGGCACGCGTCTTCGTCCACTGACTGTCTACACACCGAAGCCCATCGTTCCCATTTGCAACCGACCGTTTCTGCTCTATCAGATTGATACTCTACGGCGTGCGGGAATTAGCGATATAACGCTATCTCTCTCTTACCAGCCAAATAAGATCGAGCAACTGCTCGGCGATGGCTCCGACTGGGGAGTCAAGCTGAAATACACAGTTGAGCCCCAGCCGATGGGCACAGCCGGAGCTTTCAAGTTTGCCGAAGATCTTATTCGTCAACCGACAGTAGTGTTTAATGGCGACATTCTGACGGACTTGGATCTGAAAGCAGTGATACGCGAGCACAATGAACGAAGGGCCACGGCCACTATTGTTTTGACGCCAGTTCCAAACCCGACAACTTATGGACTTGTGGAGACCGAAAGTGACGGCGCGATCCGCAGATTCCTGGAAAAGCCCAAAGCAGACGAGATCACCTGTAACACCATTAATGCCGGCACCTATGTTCTGCAACCGGAGGTACTCGACTTCATCCCTGTCGGCGAAGGCTACTCCTTTGAGTACGGCCTCTTTCCCGATTTGTTGCAGCGCAAAGAGCGGTTCTACGCGCATGTGCCGGCGCGCACTTATTGGATCGATATCGGAACACCGGAACGCTATCTTCAGGCCCATCAAGATCTGCTCGCCAATCGAGTTGGGAGGATTCATATCAAGGACCGACGAGGAGACTTCGATTCTGCTACTGCTGCCGAAATCGACGAAATCTCGATGATCGGAGACGATTGCCAGATCAAACCCGGAGCACAAATCATCAACTCCGTTTTAGGTCCGGGATGCTTTGTCGAGGAACGCGCTCACGTCGAGAATTCGGTTATCTGGCCTCACACCCGCATTGGGACCGCAGCAGAGGTAATCGGCGCCATCGTAGGGCGGGGATGTCACATTGGCCGCTCAGCAACTGTCGCTACGGGCGCCGTGCTTGGCGACAAGACTTCACTAACTGACTACACATTCACCGGAGACATCAGACACTGACGCCGCCACTTGCTCCCATCTTATTTGGCACGGATGGTTGGCGAGCCGTGATTGCCCGCGAATTCACGTTCGCAAATCTCGAACGGGTAGCACAGGCTTACGCTGATTACTTGTTGCAGCAAAGTGGCTCCGGACGAGCGCCCGTTGCAATCATCGGATTCGACCGGCGATTCTTATCGGAGTCGTTTGCCCAGAGAGCTGCCGATGTCCTGGCAGCTAACGGCATTTCCATCGCACTCTTCGAGCAGGCAGAGCCGACTCCATTAGTGTCCTGGACAGTCAAGCACGTTCAGGCGGATGGTGGCGTCGTCATCACAGCCTCGCACAATCCTCCAGAGTTCAACGGTTTCAAGATCAAGGCGCCATGGGGCGGCAGCGCCGACCCCGAAACAACCGCGGCTGTGGAACGGCTCGTTGACAAGAATGTTCCGAAGCGGGCACAACTGTCGGCGCCTCGTCACGAGTTAATCGCTCCCGCAATAAGCGCCTACCGCGATCATGTGAAGGCTTACGTCGACCTTGTCAGATTACGCGAAACATCTTTCCAGGTTGTCGTCGATTCAATGCATGGCTCAGCCGGTTCCTGGATTGAGAGTTTTCTCACCGGAGATAGGCTCAGGATTGAGACGGTTCGAGCAAATCGCGATCCCCTTTTCGGCGGAGTAAATCCAGAACCTATAGATCAGAATTTAAGCGCATTAAAGCGGCGAGTTTTGGAAACAAAAGCTCTGGTGGGAGTTGCTACCGACGGCGATGCGGATCGACTGGGCGCGGTTGATGAACTCGGTCACACCCTGACGATGCACGATGTCGTTCCTTTGTTGCTACTGCACCTGATCCGCAATCGTCATATGACTGGAGGCGTTGTCAGAACTTTTTCGCAATCAGTCTTGCTGAAACGCATCGCCGAAGCTCATCAACTCCGGCTTTACGAGACTCCCATAGGCTTTAAATATATTGCCAACTTAATGCTCAAGGAGAATATCCTGATTGGCGCCGAAGAATCCGGGGGCATTGGACTGAAGGGTCATATCCCTGAGCGGGATGGTGTACTTAACGGTCTTCTTTTTCTGGAGGCGATCATTGCTGCCGGAAAGCCTCCCTCGGAGATGCTGCGCGATCTGCACGATGAATTTGGCGAGTTTCATTTCGGCCGTACTGACTTGCACATTCCTATTAGCCGCGGATTGGAACTGGTTGAACGCCTGGCTACAAAGCCGCCCGTTGAGGTAGGCGGCTACGGAGTGGCCGAGGTGCAGACAACGGATGGAACCAAGCTGATTCTAGCGGATGAATCCTGGCTTTTGTTCCGGCAGTCGGGCACTGAACCTGTTCTGCGCATCTATGCTGAGGGCACTTCACTCGAAAAGATGGCAACGCTTCTCGACTGCGGCAATCGCATTGCACAAACATTGTAAACCAGCGCGTCGAGTCTTTATTTACTAATTTGTGAGAAAGAAAAAATTGACTCTGGACCACAATCCTCGCCTAGCATCTGGAGGTGAGAGAGAATGGGCCTGCTACTGCTAATAATTTTCATTCTGTTGGTCCTGGGCGCGTTTCCTGCCCTACAGCAGAAGTTGGGGCTGCTGGCCCAGCGGAACGCTAGGCCTGATCCTGATAATTGTCTTGATTCTGCTGCTCCTGGGCAGAATTTAAGTCGAAGCCAGGCAGAAGGGCAAGAGCACCTCGGCATCTGCGCATAGGGCGCGTGAGAGGGCTCCTTCGGGCCAGAGTCAAGTTCCCAGGAATGCCGGAACTACCCGAAGTCGAACACGTAGTTCGCGCCCTGCGTGGCTCGATTAGTGGCAACACCATCATCACTGCTGAACTACGATTAAGACGAATTGCGCACGATTCCTCGCCAGCAGTTTTCAATCGGAAGCTGCGCGATGCGCGCATCGAAGACATTTCCCGCCGCGGAAAACAGATTGTTATCCATCTGGACAACAATCGGGTGCTACTTGTTCACCTGCGCATGACCGGAAAATTTGTCAGCCTGAAACCAGAGCAACCACTGCCTCCTCACGCACATGTAATCTTCTACCTCAATGACGATCGCCGCCTGGTGTATTGTGATATGCGGCAGTTTGGCAGGATGAGAGTTGCAGCCGCGTCGAGGCTGGCTCAAAGTCGCGAACTCAGACCATTGGCGCCAGAACCGCTATCGGACGATTTCAGCCAGGATTATCTGTTATCTGTACTCTCACGTTCTCGAAGGACGCTGAAGCAATTACTGCTCGACCAGACAAAGATTGTGGGTCTGGGAAATATTTATGCGTCCGAAGCACTGTTCCTCGCAAGCGTTCATCCGCTCACTATCGCCGGCTCACTATCGTCAAAACGCGGTGCCCGCCTGCATGAGGCAATACGCACTGTCCTGAAGGAAGCGATCGCTGCTGGCTCTACCTTGCGAATAGATCTGGCGGATGCAAATGAAAGTTACTTTGGCGCTGAGGAGCGATTTTGGCGGGTTTACGAGCGCGACGGTGAGCCATGCGTTAATTGTGGAAGGCTTATTCGACGCGTGGTCCATGCAGGACGCTCAACTTATTTTTGCTCACGCTGCCAGAGGAGGTGAGTGATGAGTGATGAGTGATAAGTGATGAGTGATGAGTGATAAGTAATGAGTGATAAGTAATGAGTGATGAGTGATATGTGACAAGGCCAATAAAAGACACCGCCTTTCTCATCACTCATCACTCATCACTCATCACTCATCACCTATCACTTTGCACTCACCGCTCAGCACTGAAAACTCCCCATTACAGATTCGCTACAATAAACTCCGTCATCAACTGTCGCATGTGTTTCACAAGCAACGGTTCCGTCACTCCGTGGCGCGACTTCGCATAGAGCATTAACTGAAATTGCTTACCGGCCTTCTGCAGCTCATAGGCAAACTGAATCGTATTTTGCATATGTACGTTATCGTCGATTGCTCCATGAATCAGCAGGAGTTTGCCGTGCAGGTCCTTCGCGGCAGTAACCGGAGAACTCTTTTTGTAGCCCTCAGGATTGTTCTGCGGCGTCTGCATATAACGCTCGGTGTAGATCGTGTCATAGTCGCGCCAGTCGGCAACCGTCCCTCCTGCAATACCTATCTTAAAACTCTGGCTGTGCGTGAGCGCGTAACTAGTCATAAACCCGCCATAACTCCAGCCCCAAATTCCGACGCGCGAGGCGTCAACATAGGGCTGGCTCTTCAGCCACGTAATACCATCCTCCAGGTCGCGTAGCTCAAGCTCTCCAAAATTTCGGTACACAGGCCAGGTCGCCTCAGCGCTCCTGCCACTAGCTGTGCGATTATCACAGATCCAAATGATGTAGCCCTTCTGGGCCATTAACTGGTGCCACATATATGTCGACCCACCCCAACCGTTTCGCACTTGGGGCGCGTGCGGTCCGCCGTATGTAAACTGAAGTACAGGATGCTTTCTGCGCTGATCAAAAGACGGGGGCTTGATCATCATCGCGTCCATAAGAAAGCCGTCTCGTGTCTTGACCTGCAGAAATTCCACTGCGCCAAGCCGGTACTCTTTAAGCTCGTTGACCGGGTTCTCCTCGATCACGCGCTGAAGATGCCCCTGCGAGTCGTATAGCCGAGTCTTGACAGGTGTGTTTATGTCACTCCACCGATCAATAAACAGGCTGAAGTCAGAGTTATAGTCCACCGACTGAGAACCTTCGGCGGTGGTCAATCGCGTGAGTCCCGATCCGTCGACCCTTATCTTATAGGGCTGCGGCGCGATATTACTGTGCTCGGTAGTCGTGAAGAAGATCCAGCCCTTTTCTTGATCAATACCTTCAAAAGAACGTAATTCCCACTTGCCATCCGTGACCTGGCGAATTAGTTTCCCATCCTGCCCGTAATGATAGAGATGATGCCAACCGGTGCGTTCGCTTTCCCATATAAATGAGCCATCTGCCAGCCAGTGGGGATTGTCAAGCACTTTCACCCAGGCCCTGGATGTCTCATGAATGACAGTAATTGACTTCCCGTCGATTGGAGAGGCGAGGTTGAGGTCAAGAAAAGTTTGTTCCCGATTCTGGGCCTGATAAGCCACCTTCCGGCTATCGGGTGTCCAGGCCACGCGCACGATTAATAAATCGGCGGGCTGGTACTTATAAGTGTCAAGCCAGCGGGTCGGACCACCGGCAACATTAACCACACCCAGTTGGACCAGCGGATTTGGGTCACCAGCTTTAGGATAGGGAGTGACTTCAAGATTTTGATGATACGGAATGTGATCGACCACCGTAAACTCCGGTACCGGGTTTTCATCTAACCGGAGGTACACTATCATTGTCGAGTCAGGACTCCACCAGTAGCCCTCGTAATTGCCTCGTCCGTAAAGCTCCTCCTGATAGACCCAATCCAAGCGGCCATTAAGAATTTTCGGGCTTCCATCTGACGTCAAACGGCGTTCCCGTCCCGTCGCAAGATCGAAGGCATAGATGTCGTTGAGCCGAACGAAGCTGATCATGCGGCCATCCGGGCTAAAAACCTCTCCCACTTCCTCTGCCGGACCATTGGTTACCCGCATAGCTTTATTGCTGCCCAATTCGTAGAAGAAGAGATCGTTGGCCCAGTTAAGAAGCACTGCTGTCTCGTCGGGATTCAACTGGTAAGAATCTCGATTCGCAAGCTGCCGCGCATCATCGTCGTCAATTCCCCCAAGCGTTTTGAATGCTGCGGCCATTTTCGCGGCATCGAAAAACGGAGCAGCCTCACCCGTCAATGCATTGATCTTCTGCAGGCGTGGCACCTGCTTCTTTTCCGCATCATTAGTCAGCAGGTAATGCTTTCCGTCCTTCAGCCAGCGAATGGTGGGGACAGTGCCGCTGAATTTGATCCGGTTTGCGGGATCAAATATTGCATCGATAGTAAGTTCTTTTTGCTGCGCCCTTGAGATTGTGGGCAAAAGCAGAAAAAGCAGTACCAGCAAAAGGGGGCTTCGCTTCACCAGACCACCTCCTCGATCAACCATTGGTGTTTTGCAATTATTGGTGCAGTTCAGTCGAAACGACTGGTTAGCTGATCTCCTCACCATAGAAAGGGGCTAATTGTTTTCGATTCGGCGGGGCAGTCAACAAAGAGACCACTATGAGAACGATGACCGAGAGTGCAATCGCCGGTATCACCGGATCCACTCCGGTTCGTTCGCCGTAACCGCCAAATTCCCAGATCAGAGTTGTTCCGACTCCGGTAATTATAGATGACACAGATCCAATCGCTGTCGCCCGCTTCCAAACCAAAGCAGCAACGAGCGAAGGTGTCACGCCGGTACCATAGATCGTATAAGCGCGCAGTGCGACGGTGAGAAACTTTTCGGAATACGTGGAGATAATATAGGCGATGCCGCCTAGTCCGAACACGAAGAGACGTAAGAGCCAGACCAGGCTACGCTCGCTAGCTTCCGGATTGACGAAACGCTGGTACACATCACGCACGATGGCGGTAGCGGGCACCAGAAGATAGGAGATGGCTGTCGACACAATGATTGCCATGATCGTGGTCATCAACACCGCACCCAACCAAACCGGGAGGTAATCTCGAGCGACATACGCCAGTACCCGACCCGGACGTTCGAGGTTTCCGCCCTGCCACTCGAGCGCTGACCCAGCCCACGCGGTCAGGATGATCATCAACTCCATGAACAGCACGCCAAATAGCAACCACACCGTCGCCCTCGCCGCCATTCCTTCAGTGCGGGCGGAGAAGAAGCGCTGATACATATTGGCATCTCCCAGAACGAGCAATGCGGGCGGCAGCAGTAGACCGATAGCCTCCTTCCACCCTATTGGGCCCAGTAAACTGAAGTGGCTGGCGGGAATTGTGGCGGTCATGCCTGCATAACCTCCGGCCCTTGTCCATACAAACGGCAAAGCTATGGTCATGCCAATGATCATCGTAATTCCCATGGCGAGATCCGTATAGGCGACTGAGAACATGCCTGCCAGCGCGGTATAGATAATGATGAAAACAGTGACAATGATAACGGCGGTGCGAAAATCAAGACTCGGCAAGGCGAGATTGATCACCGCTCCAGCAGCCCGATATTGATAAGACACAATGGTGGTCGCAGTCATTACCAGAGTTACAACACCTAACACCCGGGCCCATTTGTTATAGCGGGCTTCCAGAATATCCTGAACAGTTATGGCTGACACACGGCGAGCTTTTGCAGCCAGAAACGACAGAAGCGCGATACCGAGCAGTTCGCCGAGTGGCAGGATCATGGCGGCGATGCCAACCTGGTAAACCTTCTCCGAGTTGCCAAATACTGACCCCGTTCCGATCCATGTCGCGAGCATTGTCCCGAATAGAACAAATGTATTTAATTGGCGACCCGCAACCGAGAAGTCCTCCTGGGTTTCAACACCACGGCTGCGCCATGCGCCCACGCCCACCAGAAAGATCATGTAAGCCACAATCGTCCAGAAGTAGATTGTTGTCATAGTGGCTCCGTATTGTCGTGTGACACAAAATGAGTTTAGTGGGAAATCGGGAGAATTCAGCCAGAATAACTATATAGTGTCAAGTAAACATCCCCATTGCTCCAACGGCCAGTCCAACGGCCAGTCCTTGACATGCGAACTCGTGCCAGCGTATAAGCAAGCTGACAAACGTGGTGAGTTAAGGCGACTTGCGGCCACGTAAAATAACCGGCTAAACAGCTCGGGTAAGTCAAGGAAAACTCCCGAAAAACTTCAGCAGATGTGAAGTCCCGCGTTGTTTAGCGCGGGACATTTCTATTTAGAAGTCTGCTGCGGGGGTCTCAATTTTCCGGCTACTGGATCAATGCTAATCAATGGAACCTTTCCGCGAACTTCTTGAATCGGACGGCATTCATGTCGTAGATGGGGCGATGGGAACGATGCTCTACGCGAAGGGCGTCTACATCAACCGTTGCTACGATGAGTTGAATCTCAGCAACCCCGATCTCGTGCGCGAGATTCATGCTGAATATCTTCGTGCTGGCGCCGACATTCTCGAGACAAACACCTTTGGGGCGACCGCCCACAAACTGAACCAGTATGGCCTGGTGGACAGTTTGCGCGCTATTAATATTGCTGCCGCCAGAGTTGCCCGCGAGGTCGCCGCCGACCGGGCATACGTTGCGGGAGCAATTGGTCCCCTGGGCCTGCGAATTGAACCTTATGGCCCCACGTCTTACGAGGAAGCCAAGGATATGTTCAAAGAGCAGGCAATGGCCCTACTGGAAGGGGGCGTTGACCTTATTATCCTCGAGACGTTTTCCGACTTGTCCGAGATTCGTCAGGCAATCAGAGCTGTGCGTGAAATCTGTGATCTCCCCATTATTGCTCAGATGACGATCATGACTGACAGCAACACGCTGTTTGGTACCACGCCGGAACTCTTTTCGGAAAGACTGGATGAATGGGGTGCGGATGTTATCGGCCTCAACTGCGGGGTCGGGCCCGCAATCATTCTCAATGCCCTGGAAAGAATTCGCGCCGTTACCAAGAAGAAGCTGGCAGTTCAGCCAAACGCAGGCCTACCAAGGGATGTGCAGGGACGCCAGTTTTACATGTGCTCGCCGGAGTACATGTCCAAGTTCGCAAAGCGTTTCATCCAATCCGGCGCCAAATACATCGGTGGCTGCTGCGGAACCACACCCGCACATATCAAACTGATCTCCGATGCCGTTCGCGCGGCTTCGCCGCGCGCCCAGAAGCTGGTGATATCTTCAGGGCCTCTACCGCGCATCGACGAGAGCACACCGGAGCATATTCAGGCGGTCCCGCCGGAGGAGCGTTCAAACTGGTCGCGAAAGATTGTCACCGGCGAGTTTGTCACATCAGTAGAAGTATTGCCGCCCAAGGGGGTCGACGCCCAGAAGACACTCGAGTCGATTCGGCTCTTGAAAGATGCCGGTGTGGACGGCGTCAATATTCCCGATGGCGCGCGCGCGCAGTCACGAATGAGCGCGCTGGCAACCGCAGTTCTCGTCGAGCAACAGATAGGGATCGAGTCAGTTCTTCACTATTGCTGCCGCGATCGCAATCTCCTGGGAATGATGTCTGACCTGCTCGGCGCCGCTGCGCTGGGTATCCGGAACCTACTCTTGATTACGGGTGATCCGCCCAAAATGGGACCCTATCCCGACGCGACGGCTGTTTTCGATATCGACGCAATCGGCCTCACAAATATGGTCAATAAACTGAACCACGGACTTGATATCGGCAACAACCCCATTGGTCAGCCAACTGCGTTCTGCATTGGGGTCGGAGTCAATCCCGGGGCCATCAATCCAGACGAAGAGATTCGCAGATTTGAATACAAGGTTGAGGCCGGCGCCCAGTATGCTATTACGCAGCCCGTGTTCGACACTGAGCAATTGCGCGATTTCATCAGAAGAATTGAGCATGTTCGCATTCCGATCATCGCGGGTATCTGGCCGCTCGTCTCCTATCGCAATGCGGAGTTTCTGCACAATGAGGTACCAGGAGTGCGGGTGACACCTTCGATTATGGAACGCATGCGAGTGGCTTCAGCCAAAAGCAAGGAAGCTGGGCGTGAGGAAGGTCTCAAGATTGCCCGTGAGTCCTTGTTGGAGGTGCGCGACCTCATTCAGGGAGTTCAGGTATCAGCGCCCTTCGGTAACGTAAAGTACGCGCTCGAGGTCTTCCAGGCTCTGGAGCAGTTTGGGCCGGGCCTGAAAGCGGAGGCACCTGTCAATTAACTCGCCATAAGTATGTGCCGGAGGGCCGGTTCAAGTTGCGGATATTCGAAGTGAAAGTCTGCTTCCTGCAATCGCGTAGGGACCACGCGTTGGCTTGTGAGCAGCAATGCATCCGCCATTTCCCCAAAGGCCAGCCGCGCGCCAAATGCCGGCACAGCAAAAAATGTGGGACGCGACACTACCTTACCTAGCGTTCTGGTGAATTCAGCATTTGTGACAGGATTTGGACTGACTACATTAACCGCGCCAGTAATTCCCTGCTCTCCCATTAAAAATGTTATCGCAGAGAGGACGTCCGCAAGGGAGATCCAACTCATCCACTGTCTTCCTGTACCAATTTTTCCCCCAATTCCCATCCGAAAGGGAGGCAACATCTTGGCCAACGCTCCGGCGTGAGCATCCAGAATGATCCCGAAGCGCAAATTGCAAACTCGAATACCTTTTTGGGCGGCTTCAGCGCTTGCTTGTTCCCACTCCACACAGACGCCAGCGAGAAAGTCACTTCCCGGTGAGCTTTGCTCCGTCAGAATTTGATCGGCTCGATTTCCATAAAAACCGATCGCCGAAGCACAGAGAAAAGTAAGCGGTGGATTCTTGAGCGATGAGAGTGTCTCTGTCAGCAATTGTGTTCCCCGGATGCGGCTCTCTCGAATGCGCCGCTTTCTCTCTTCGGTCCAGCGACCCTCGGCAATGCTCTCACCTGCCAGGTGGACCACGGCATCGAAACCCTCGAGTCGCGCCAGGGCAATGCTGTAGGTTTCAGGGTTCCATTCAATCTCGTTTGAATTGTAACCAGGTGTGTAGCGCACGAGAGGAACCACTTCATGGCCCTCCGCCTCCAACTTCACTTTCAGCGCTGCACCAACCAAACCATGCGAACCGCTCAGCAGAATTCTCATCGTCTCATTATTGCCTTTTCCGTGTTTATGTGTACAATTCGGACCGCCACGAAGCGTAAGAACGCGATACTTCAAGGCCTCGCTCACACAGGCCGACGTTCCTCATTCTTCTGGTTTGCCAAACGCGTCGATAATTTAAGAATGGCTTTAGGCCATTAGTCTACCACCAACGCCATTTCCGAAAGGGAGCAGCCTCTCATGCTTCACTCAAAGCGTCTCGTGTTCAGCCTCTTCCTCTTGACTCTCGCGCTTGCGATCGCATTCTCTGCTGTGCAGGGCGAATCGAATCTACTGATCCACCGCATTACTAATACCTCAGAGGAGGGGATCAACCTAAATCCGTCAATCAGCGGCGATGGCAGGCATATTGCCTTCGAATCAACCGAAGATCTAATTCAATCCGACTCAGGTTTGGGATTCCGCGGCTTCCGCGCCAATATCTCTGCCCAACCTCCCGCTTTTGCTCAGCTTGCCCGATCACGAACCGTCGCGCCCGCGCTCTCCCAAGATGGCGCGCGCATCGCTTTCGCCTCAACCGAAGATCTGGTCGGCAGAAATGCTGATCGCAACTCTGAGATCTTTCTGCTTGATGGTGCAACTATGAGGCAGATTACGGATACACTACCTGAAACCAACGCAGGTCGGCTTCATGACGGTTGCTTCCAACCTTCGATTACTGACGATGGCGTGCGAATCGCCTTTTCTTCGAATCGCAATCTCGCTGGTCTTAATCCTGACCTGAACTCTGAAGTATTCCTCTTCGACACTGACTCACTGCAGTTCACTTTCATTAATACATCTGACGAAGGTTTTGACGCTAGCAACGCAAAGATCAGTGGTGATGGATCGCATGTCGCTTACATCAGACGCTCCAGTCAGTCTCCCAGCGGAAGTCAGGATCTAGTCTTAAAAAATCTAATCGAAGGCCAGGCGCAGTTAATTGCTACCAACGTTGGACAATCGTCTCTGACTTATGGCCCGGCAATAAGCGACGATGGCTTGCGCGTGGTCTATTCCGCAGAGATTGCAGAAGACCAAGCTGAAGTTTTCCTTTATGACGACAGATTCCAAAGTCTTAGACAGGTCACTTCTTTACCCGCAAGGACCAACGACGTACCACTCTATCCGGCGCTGAGCGGCAACGGCAGACGGATCACCTTTGCCTCTCGTCGTGACGTTGTAGGAATGAATAAGGACCATGGTGTCGAGCTATACGCCTTTGACGTGCCCAGTGGACAATTCCTGCAGTTGACTGATGCCCCGGCTGGCGCCACTGCGGAGGTTGTTTCAGCTTTGAGCGACGATGGCACTATCGCGGTATTTAATTTTCCACGGCTGCTTTCAGGGCCAACGTCATCCGCAGAGATGGCTAACAACTCTGAGATCTACACAACAACCATCCCTGCGCCTGCTAGCAATGGAGATTTGCGCATTCTCAGTGCAGCTGCGCTGGGGAACGAGCCGGTAACTTCCACGGCACTTGCGCCTGCAAGCATGGCTATCGCACGGGGCGCTGCCCTGGCACTGTCTACGGCTGAAGGGCAGTTGTTGCCAGATGGCACGTTTCCTTTGTCCCTCGGCGGCACGACCGTAACAGTAAATGGTCGCGCGGCAACGGTCCTTTATGTGTCGCCCGAAGAGGTCCACTTCATCACGCCGTCCGGGACTGAACTCGGCCCTGCTGAGATATTGCTAACAAATGCAGATGGCTACCAATCGCTAGGAACTGTCACCTTTCAGAAGGTTGCGCCCGGACTCTTTACGTTTACTGGCAACGGTGGCGGCGAGGCCCTCGCACTGAACGCCGATACGCTTGTTGCTGGTCCGTTCGACCCCACCAACGGCACGACCAGAGTGACCCTATTCGCAACGGGAATTCGCAACTCCATGAATACCGTAGTATTGCTTGGTGTGAGTGCAATCACGGCCGAGAAGGTCTTTCCCTCACCTGACCTACCTGGCCTAGACGAGATTCATTTTTTGATCCCTTCCGAGTTGCGGGGCTTGGGAACAGCTTCCCTCACCGTTGCGGGCGACAATGTTGAGAGTAATCCCGCGACAATTACTCTTAAAGGCGATTCACTTCGCGAGATTGTTCTTAATGAGTTACTAACCGATCCGCCTGATGAGCTTGCCGGCGACGCAAATCATGACGGGGTCCGTAATTCCTCCGATGACGAATTTGTCGAGCTTGTAAACTCAACCACACGTGATCTTGACTTGAGCGGATATCACCTTGAGACGACGCGATCCGCGAGCAATGCCGCAGTGACTCGTCACCGTTTCGGCCCGGGCACCATCTTTCCCGCCGGAACAGCTATCGTCGTATTTGGTGGGGGAAATCCTGATTTTCGGGAACCTGCTTTTGGCGGAGCAGAAGTGGTTAAGGCGTCAACCGGGGGACTTTCCCTTCTGAATTCAGGCAGCATCGTCGCACTGCGCAATTCGACAGGCGTCCTTGTGACATTTATGGCGTACGGTGGGTCGACAGGCCCGCCAGGGAATGCTAATCAATCGCTTACACGGTCCCCTGATCTCGTTGGGCCCTTTATCCTGCATCAGGCGGCGCCTGGTAGTCGCAATGACCTGTTCAGTCCCGGAAGACGGTTAAGCGGAGACCCGTTTACTCCGAATCCGGCAATCTCACAAATTTTGGTGTTGCCGGGCACCACAACCCTGAACCCTGGCGAAGAGACCCAATTCTACGCTCGGGCACTGAGTGAAAACAATCAGGAACTATCAGATGTTCTCTTCACGTGGACCACGAGCGAACCTGGTATCGCGAAGATAGATCAAGCTGGACTGGCTACGGCTATCGCGCCGGGTTCAGCTCAAATCAGCGCCTCAGCCAGAGGAGTAAGTTCCGATGTTTCAATCTTGACTGTATTGGCTCCGACTCCGTCTCCGATGCCGACCGTAACACCAGCTCCGTCGCCCTCACCTTCACCTACACTTACTCCCACACCTAACCCGTCACCCTTTCCGTCACCCAGTCCTACTCCCGACTCGGGCGGAAGTATAGTGATAAGCCAGATCTACGCTGGCGGTGGCAATTCAGGCGCGCCTTTCCGCAACGATTTCATAGAGCTCTTCAATCGCGGGACGGAGGCACAGAGCTTAGACGGCTGGTCGGTTCAGTATGCAAGCGCGACCGGCAGCAACTGGTCCATCACAAATCTTCCGCCGGTGACGCTGGCACCCGGACAGTATTTCTTGATTCAGGAGTCGTCGGGAGGCGCGAGCGGAGCAACTCTGCCGCCTCCCGATGCAACTGGAACCATCACAATGGCGGCGTCGGCAGGAATAGTCGCATTAGTTCACACAACCACTGCACTCACGGGTTCCTGTCAGACTTCACCAACTGTTGTTGACATGGTGGGGTACGGAACCGGAGCCAACTGTTTCCGCGGGGCCGGTCCCACTGCGGCCCCAGGCAATACGACAGCAGTCTTGCGAAAGGAGAATGGGTGCATGGATACACAGGACAACAGAGATGATTTTGCAACCGGAACTCCACTGCCCCGCAACACTACAGTCCAGGCAAATCACTGCTCCATTGCTGCAGACTTTCTCCTGATTGTGAGCAATTTAGGACGCCTTGTCGATTCTGCTGGAACTGATCACCCACAGTTGTGCTTCACCTGCTATTTAGGCGTTGGGTTATCGAGAGAAAGAAAATGCCACCTGCAATCTTTTTTCGAACGGTAACAAATTCGTGACCGCTTTTTGTGTGAAGATTAAACGAGCCTTAGGTTTCGCCTTCGATGCTAATCTGACCACGCTTTGCAGCGAGTTCGGCGAAGAGCCTGAACGAGCAGGTAAAGAGATACGGTCGCCTCTTTCTTGTTGATTTCACATTTCCGTTTAGTGCGGCCAAGAAAGTCGAGGAGGTCGCAATTTGCGACCGCGCTCTGAAGATGGGCCAGTCACAAATTGTGAGTTCCCCGCGATGGTGATGACTCAAGCTCTCGCAAAAATTCCGATTGAGCGTATTGAGAAGAGCATCTTGTCTATTCGCGGCGAGAGGGTAATTCTCGATTCAGCTCTGGCAAAGCTCTACGGTGTGACCACCGCGAGGCTTAATCAACAGGTTAGAAGGAACCCAGAACGCTTTCCCAAAGACTTCATGTTCGAGCTTTCAAGGGAGGAGTACGATTCTTTGATGTTGCAATTTGCAACATCAAAAAGAAAGCGCGGTGGTCGCCGGAAAGTCCCACTCGTCTTTACGGAACACGGAGCAGTCATGGCGGCAAACGTTTTAAGCAGTAAGCGCGCAGTTATAGCGAGCGTTCAGGTCGTACGGGCCTTCGTTCGTTTGCGGCAAATGCTTGCTTTAAACGCCGAACTCGCACGGAAGCTGGAAGAGTTGGAACGAAGATACGATGCTCAGTTCAGGGTCGTGTTCGAGGCTATTAGACAACTGATGACGCCGCCTGAACTTAAGCCCAAACAGATTGGCTTTCGGACAAAAGCACTGAAGCGATAAGATCACATCGCCATGAAGACTTTCACATTCATCAGTTGTCCTTTGAGGGTAATGAAAAGCAACGAGGCTCTTCGGAATATTATTCGCATGTCGATTTTTGTCGATTTGTCTCATGCGGCCGTGCAGCAGCATTGCCGAGCCAGCTCAGTGCGCAACTGAGATTTCAGACGTGGATCTTAACGCATCACATTGGTAACTGGGCTCGAGGCGCTCGCATACAGGCGCTTGGCCATGCGACCTGCCATATACGCCAGACGCCCGGCCTCTATCGCCAGTTTCATTGCCTGCGCCATCCGGGCAGGGTCCAACGCCTCTGCAATCGCTGTATTCATCAGCACTGCGTCGGCGCCTAATTCCATCGCAATGGTGGCGTCACTGGCAGTCCCCACCCCGGCATCAACTATTATCACAGCCTCGGATAATTGTTCGCGCATGATTCGCAGGTTGGTAGGATTCTGCACTCCGAGTCCGGAACCAATCGGCGCTGCCAGCGGCATTACAGCAGGACAGCCGGCGTCGAGCAGCTTCTTCGCCATGATAAGGTCATCGTTGAAGTATGGCAGAACTGTGAACCCATCATTGACGAGCACCCGTGCAGCTTCAAGAGTCTGCTCATTGTCGGGAAATAAAGTAGTCTGGTCCCCAATCACTTCCAACTTGATTAAGTCTGTTTGCAGCGCTTCGCGAGCCAGCCGGGCCGTCCGGATGGCTTCCTCTGCTGTGTAGCAGCCGGCAGTATTAGGGAGGATTTGTAGAGAGGGATCCAGATGATCGAGGAATGATTCCGTGCTGCGATCCAGCGGGACACGCCTCACTGCCACAGTTACCAGCTCTGCTTCTGAAGCATTGTGCGCCGCGCGCATCTGCTCAAATGTTCGATACTTCCCTGTTCCAATAATCAGTCGTGACTTAAACGCGTGACCAGCGATTTGAAATTGATCAGTCTTAGCGGGTGCTGCTGTGGACATAATTCTTTGCTGCTTTCTCTTTCGACTTTGAAATGACTTTACACCTGAAGCGGCCGAAAATGAAAACGCGAACGAGCGCGGAGCTGCCCTGCCTCAATAAGAGAATGCCCTTAGAAGGTTGACATTCCCCCACCTACAAAATGGACGATCTCAACACGATCACCCTCTTTCAAGAGGGCATTGGTCCAATCGGCACGGCGCACAACATTTTTGTTGAGCTCAACAGCAATTCGCTGCCGCGGCAGCTCGAGCTGAATCACCAGTTGTTCCAAACTGATATCATCAGGTACTTCCCGACTCTCACCATTGATAAGAATCTTCACAAGTAATGCGTTTCGGGACGGGGCCCTAACGAGCCGGATAGATTACTCGCCGAATCTCAACAGCCTCGCCATCTTTGACCGCCCGCACCAGTATCGCAGCTCGACCTGACCTGAACGGCGGAATCTGAGTTGAAATCACTGCGACACCATCACGTTGGGTTTTCAGCGACAAAATCACAGGCCGGAAGCTCGTACCAAGCACTTTTACTGAAATAGGGATTCCGCTCAGCGGCTTCTCTCCATCTCCCGATTTGTAACTTACCAGAACCGCAAGCGTCAGCGCATCGCCCGCTCTTAGCTCTTGCTCATCAAGCAGAGTGACACGCAGCCCCTCCGCGGATTCAGCAAAGACACCCAATGGTGACTGGCGACGTGGATCATGGACACTGTAAGCCTCGGGATCTGACGGCGGCCGCACGGGTTTTGGCTTAGGTTGGCTTACTGCAGAATCGGTTCGTGAACCGGGCGACGCAACCGGTCGCGCGGGCGGTGGCTCCTTCTTTTTAGGCTTCTCGGTCTCTTTGGCTGCGGTTGGACTTTCTGCAGATTTCTGGTTTGTAACAGTTACGGGTGGCTGCCCCTTGACCTCGGGCGGCCGTTCTTTTTTTGAAGGCTCCTGCGTCCCTGCTGGTTCTGTTGGCTCTGCGGCAAGGCTTCCTTCGGGCGCACGAACTCCCATACGCCTGAGATCTTCCAGCCGGCCGGCGCGAATGGCGGCACAGATCAGCCGGTGCTGGCGCTTCAAACGCTCCCCCAGCACCCCCTCGTTAAATCCTGAATTGATCAGATCGACGTAAGGCGAGCGCTTGCTGGCGAGGATGGCCCCGCCGGAGTAGACAAGCGAAAGGATTATCGGTGAGTCGAGCCCTTTGTCTTCCGTCTGCACATGATAGACGATGCCATCATGTTCTATATCTGTGTTGAAACCCGTGATCACAGTTGCGCTATCAAGTTGCCAATTCGCCTACAAAGAAACCACCAGCGCGAGGAAGACGCGTGAGTCTAAATTGAACGGTAGCATATCAATTTTTGTAGGGTCAATGACCATTTTTCGCCGTAATTTTCAGCTGTATAGCTCTTGACTAGCTACCTTGACACGCTTGATCTGTTCGACTACGATCCGCTTGTACAATGATTCTCAATCTCGAATTCACGCTCTCGGGCGCTCAAAACAGCCTCGGGCGCGGTATTGGTCTGACCAGGGAAGGATGACCGGAGAGATGCAGTTTCGGCTGTACGACTACCTGCCAATTCTCCTTATGTTCATCGTAGCGGCCGGTTTCGCCGGAGTGAACATTCTTCTTTCCCAAGCAGTGGGCCAACGAAACCGCACCAGGACGAAGTTGATGCCATACGAGTGTGGCAAAGATCCAGTCGGTACGGCGCGTGAACGTTTTTCAATCAAGTTCTATCTCATCGCGATGATCTTTATTCTATTCGATATTGAGGTCATCTTTTTGATCCCCTGGGCAGTTGTATTTAAGACTCTCGCGGGTCCCGGGTACGGCCTGGGGCTGCTTGCCTACGTCGAGATGATGTTGTTCATTGTCCTCTTGCTGGCAGGATATATCTACATCGTTAAGAAGGGTGCGTTCGACTGGAGTGCAGGTGCGCGCTTGGAGGCCGAGGCTGAGGCTCGTCTGCTGCACGATATGGAGAAGCGCCAGCGACGCCAAAAACGGAGCGCGGCATAGTTAATTATGGGTCTTGAGAATGTAATAGCCGAGGCATTGCCAGAAGTATTGACCACCAGGCTCGACTCTTTGATCAACTGGGCAAGGAAGTCGTCGCTTTGGCCCGCAACCTTTGGACTCGCTTGCTGTGCGATTGAGATGATGAATGCCACTTCATCGCGCAACGATCTTGCCCGCTTTGGTTCCGAGGTGTTTCGGGCCAGCCCGCGACAAGCAGACGTGATGATCGTGTCGGGGCGCGTCTCGCGCAAAATGGCGCCGGTGCTGCGCCGCATCTATGACCAGATGCCAGAACCAAAGTGGGTGATCTCAATGGGCGCATGCGCCACTTCGGGCGGGGTTTTTGATAACTATGCGATTGTCCAGGGTGTCGACAAGATTGTGCCCGTGGATGTCTATATTCCCGGGTGCCCACCGCGTCCAGAGATGCTGATTCATGCAGTAATGATGCTGCAGGACAAGGTATCAAAGGAATCGGTACGTGAGCGCAAGGATGTTCCTGAAGAGCAGGCGCGTGAGGCACTCACGCCTGGGACGCTGCCAGTTACAGACGGTTCGACCACTAGAGAAGCGGTCTTGCCCGAATCCCGTCCCTACACAATCGCTTCTCGTCACGAACGGCGTCGCTCTCATTAGTGAGCGATTGAGTCGAAATGAACATAGGGGCTGTAAACGAGGGAGTTTTGCCTGAGCAGATCGCGACAACCCCAAACCAAAAACCGACGCCGTCACAGTTGCTGACGGCGTTGCAGCGTGAGCAACCCGAATGGATTAGTGAAGTCGTTGAGGCCTTTGGCGAAGTAACGGCGCTGGTGCCTCGCGCGCATATAGTAGAGGTCTGCGCGTATTTGAAAGCTGAGGCAGGGTTTGATTTTCTCGCGGATCTCTGCGGCGTCGATCGAGGGCCGGAAGAGGAGCCGCGCTTCGAAGTCAACTATCATCTCTTTTCGACAACTAAACACTATCGCCTTCGTTTAAAGGTCGTGGTTGCTGAAGACGATTGCCGCGTGCCGACTGCGACAGGAGTCTGGCGTACAGCTAACTGGCACGAGCGCGAAACATATGATCTGTTCGGCGTGGTCTTTGAGGGCCATCCGGACCTGCGACGGATACTATTGCCTGACGATTGGCAAGGACATGCGCTACGCAAGGATTTTCCGTTGCGCGGCTATGAGCCGTACAGCTTGAAATGATTGAACTGAAGTGAGCGCCTCAACGGTCAACATTCCACCCCAATTCGAAATCGTCGATCGTCCGCTCGACACTCAGATGACGATCTCTATGGGGCCACAGCACCCCTCGACGCATGGGGTGCTTCGTCTGGAACTCGTTCTCGATGGCGAGATGGTGGTGAAAGCCGTTCCGGACATCGGCTATCTGCACACAGGGATGGAGAAGCTCTTTGAGTATAAGAAGTACCAGCAAGGCATTGTAATCACTGACCGCATGGATTATCTCAATCCACTCGGCAATAACCTCGCCTACGTGATGGCGGTGGAAAAATTGCTTGGTCTGGAGATCCCTGAGCGGGCCCAAACAATCCGAGTATTGACGTGCGAGTTACAGCGAATTGCTTCGCATCTGGTATGGCTGGGCACGCACGCGCTGGATATCGGCGCAATGACAGTTTTCTTCTATTGCTTCCGCGAGCGAGAGAAGATTCTAAACCTCATAGAAGCAGCTTCGGGAGGTCGGCTTACACCGTCATACTTTCGCATCGGGGGCCTGATGATGGATCTGCCTCCAGGTTTCGAGCGCCGTGTAAAGCAGTTCCTCGAAGGCTTCCCCCCATCAGTTGACGAGTTTCACAAACTGCTGACAGGTAACCGGATTTTCCAGAAAAGGACCCAGGGTATAGGACGAATCTCCGCGGCGGATGCGATCGACTGGGGACTGTCGGGGCCCTGCTTACGGGGTAGTGGTGTCGCTCTGGATATTCGTCGAGCCAATCCCTACAGCAGTTACGAAACCTATGATTTCGAAGTACCATCTGAGCCCGATGGCGACACCTGGGCACGTTACATGGTGCGCATGCGCGAAATGCGAGAGTCGCACAAGATAGTCACTCAGGCCTTGGACCGGCTGAAACCGGGTCCAGTCAAAGCTGACGCTCCCAAGGTGGTCTTGCCTGATCGCGAAGCAATGAAGACGCACATGGATGCTCTGATCCATCATTTCCTGATCGTTGCGGAGGGCTTCGACGTTCCTGCAGGAGAGGTATACCACCCGATTGAGGCCTCGAAGGGTGAACTTGGGGTTTACGTCAAATCCAATGGTGGTCCAAAGCCTGCGCGCGTGCACTTCCGCGGGCCAAGTTTTGTCAATCTTTCTGCACTGCCGCAGATGTCGGAAGGGGCAATGGTGGCCGATGTAGTGGCCATTATCGGCTCTCTAGACATCGTATTGGGAGAGATAGATCGCTAGCACTGGTCAAGCGATGAGCACTCAATTAACAAACATTCAGCCTCGCTCGCAACCGGTTGACATCGGTGATGAGGTGGCCACCTTCTCTCCTGAGGTGGAAGCGGAAGTAGATCGACACATCGCCAAGTATCCGGTACGACGTTCCGCGATTCTCCCGCTCATGTTCATCGTGCAACGCGAACGAGGGTATCTCGACGCGCCGGGAGTCGCGTATCTCGCACGCCGTTTGAGCTTGCGCATAACGGATATTTGGGAAGTTGCAACGTTCTATTCCATGCTTCACATGAAGCCAATCGGCAAGTATCACATCCAGATCTGCAAAACGCTTTCCTGCAAGATTATGGGGGAGGGCAAGATCACGGAACATGTTTGCAACAGGCTGGGCATTAACCCTGGTGAAACGACGCCGGATGGTAAGTTCACTGTATCGCTGGTTGAGTGTCTTGGTTCCTGCGGCACTGCCCCCATGTTCCAGATTAATTTCGACTACCACGAGAATCTGACAACTGAGAGGGTTGATCAGATTTTGGATTCGTTACCGTAAAATCGATAAAATCGAATCGACATAACATTCACTGCTCACTAATTACTGTTCACTGATTTATGTTCATAGGCGCCATCGGATGTGAACCATTGCAGCTTCGCCGCATCCACCTCGAGAACTCTCGGTCGCTCACGGTCTATCGTCAAAACGGCGGTTACGAGGCAATCCAGCAAGTACTCTCCTCTAGATCCCCTGATGATGTGATTAATGAGGTTAAGAAGTCGGCTCTGCGGGGACGCGGCGGCGCGGGTTTTCCCACGGGGATGAAGTGGAGCTTCGTGCCCAAGGACTCGCCCAAACCAAAATACGTAGTGTGCAATGCCGACGAATCGGAGCCGGGCACCTTTAAGGATCGCTATCTCATGGAACGCGATCCACACATGCTGATTGAAGGCATTCTGATAGCTGCTTATGCATTGGGAGCAAAGATAAACTACATCTACACGCGCGGGGAGTACAAATACCTCATTGACATCATGGACCAGGCTTTGAATGAGGCCCGCACCGCAGGTTATCTGGGAGATAGGATTCTCGGCTCCAATTTTTCCTGCGAAATTCACACGCATACAGGCGCCGGCGCCTATATTTGTGGTGAAGAGACAGCACTCTTGAGTTCACTTGAAGGTATGCGGGGACATCCGAAGATGAAGCCTCCCTTCCCTGCGGTGTCTGGTCTCTACGCGTGCCCTACGGTTGTCAATAACGTCGAAACTCTCACCGCTGTACCCGACATTATGAAGATGGGCGGAGAAGCCTACCAGAAGTTAGGAACTGAGAAGAGTGGCGGCACGAAGCTATGGTCCGTCTCCGGTCACGTCAATCGTCCCGGCGTTTACGAGCTGCCGATGGGCTATGACGATATGGAGAAATTCATCTTTGAGGACTGTCAGGGGATCTCTAATGGCAAGAAATTGAAGGCTGTCATTCCCGGAGGCTCTTCGGTCTACATTATGCGGGCCGATCAGATTACCGGCCGCGACGTGCGGATGGATTACGAGGGTCTGGTAGCGGCAGGTTCGATGGTTGGTTCGGGTGGTTTCATTGTCATGGACGAGACTGTCGACGTATTTGAATCAACTAAGAACTTGACCGAATTCTATAAGCATGAATCTTGTGGATGGTGCACACCCTGCCGGGAGGGGACAGATTGGCTTGTCAAGGTTTTCAAGAGAATAAGTAATGGTGGAGGACGGCCGGAAGATGCGCAGTTAATGCTGGACCTTTGCGACAACATCGAAGGCAAGTCCTTCTGCCCCCTCGGCGACGCGGCGGCGTGGCCCATCCAATCAGCAATCAAACGGTTTCCAGAAGATTTTAAGAAGCACCTAGCGGTGAATGGGAATAGCTAAAGACTGATTTTCAGCAGATGTCGACCGAAGTAATCAAAGTCACTATCAACGGCCAGGAGTTCCAGGTCTCCAAGGGCGCACGCTTAATTGATGTGTGCCGGGAGAAGGGCTTCGACATACCTTCATTCTGTTACTACGCGGATCTCGCGCTGCAAGCTTCCTGTCGCATGTGTCTCGTGCGGATTGAAAAGATGCCGAAGCTGCAGACGTCCTGCACCATTATCTGCACAGACGGCATGGTGGTTACTACGCAAGGCGAGGAGATCGAAAAAGCACAACGCTCGATGCTCGAGTTTTTGCTCGCCAATCATCCGCTTGATTGTCCAGTTTGCGATCGCGGCGGGGAGTGTGAGTTGCAGGAGATGGCCTTTGATTGGGGAGGACTGGAGGAACGCTTCACAGAACGGAAGAACTACCATCCCGAAAAATATCTCTCGCCAATGGTAGCCAATGATCCTCAGCGTTGCATTCTTTGTAAGCGCTGCACCCGAGTTTGCGATGAGTGGATGGGTGAAGATGCGATCGAAGCGGGAGGCCGCGGTGCAAATACGGTCATCGGCACCTATGGCGGATGGCTCGATTGTTCCCAATGCGGCAACTGCATTGAGGTCTGTCCGACCGGCACTCTCCTTGACGCGACCTACCGGCATCAAGCCCGCCCCTGGGAGCTAGCGCAAACTATATCCACCTGCACGTATTGTTCCGACGGCTGTCAAATGTCTTTAGGCACTCGCAGTGGCGAGTTAATGCGAATTGTGGCGCGCGATCGTTACGTGAATGGTCACAATGGAGAGTTCCTTTGCGTTAAGGGTCGCTTTGGCCATCCCTTCGTCAACCACGAACAGCGCATTCGAACGCCACTGATTCGTTACAAAAAGGGCGGAAAACTAATCCCAGCCACCTGGGACGATGCTATCCGGCACGTGGCCACCGCGTTGGACCGCGAGGCTGATACTCATGGTCGCAACGCGATTGGCGTAGTTGGCAGTCCGCGCATTACGAATGAAGCGAATTACCTGCTCTACAAATTTGCCGCGGACCTGGTGGGCACCGAGAATTACACTGCCACGGATGTATTCAGCCTCAAGCCTTTCTTCGATAACCTCGGTGGTGCGATCGCCACGCACAAACAGATTCGCTATGCACGCACAATTCTCCTGATTGGTGGAGAGCCAGAAGAACTCCAACCATTCACCGGAAAGCAGATTCGCCAGGCGGTCCGGAATGGTGGCGCCAGGTTGGTTGTTGTCAACAGTGTGCCGATTCGGCTAATCGAGCAGGCGGTGCAGTTTATTCACATACGACCGGGGAGTGAAGATGCGGCCGTCCTGGCAATTGCCGACCGCACAAACAATGCGCTGGTGGCCCGCAAGCTCGGTGTTGACAACGCCGAGCTCGACTCGCTTCATCAACTCATCGCCGGCGCGGAAGGCGACCTGATAATTCTCTTTGGCGGGGAGTTGAGCGCGGCCGCGCAGGCGGTGGTGGCCCAGATGCCGAACTTCCTTGGAAGCGGGCGCCGTCGAGTACTGCTTCACCCGCTGCCACTTTTTAACAACAGTATTGGCGTCCACGATATGGGTCTTATGAATGGCGGCCTGAGTGCTACCGGGATGCTCGCTGAAGCAGGCCGAGCGATTCGGGCAATTTACATCGCTGGCAGCTTTCTTCCCCAACAACTGCATGGTCGGGAAGATGCTTTGTCGAAACTCGATCTTCTGGTAGTTCAGGAACTTTTCGAAACCACTACGACCGCTTTCGCCGACGTTGTACTTCCGGCGGCTTCATTCGCCGAAGTCGACGGAACCTTTACGAATTCCGGTGGTCTTGTGCAACGAGTTCGTCTGTCGATTCCGCCAGTTAACCAGGCCAAAGCCGACTGGCTGATTACCGCACAATTAGCAAAGGAGTTGGGAGTGAACCTCGGGTTTGAAATGTCGGCCAGTGCGATATTTCGAGAGATTGCTGCAAAGATCCCGGCGTACGCTGGTCTGCGCTACCCGCTCTTGAAAGATGAGAGCAATCCAATTCAGGTGAAGCATGGATCTGTGGATCGGCGCGATCTGGCGGCCGAACTGCGCGAGATCAAAGTTGCGGTGGACCAGTTACCGGAAACCGGCGGCAAGATCACAGTCACGCCCGAGGTGGGTCATGAGCTATTCAAGATTGGAACGCTTACGGACAAAGTCCCACAGTTTCACCTGCTGGCTGCGGGGAATCCGCGTCCTGAAACAGTGAGAGTTTCGCCGCTTTATCAGATTACAGTAGATGCAGCCGTGCGGCGGCAAGCAGCGATGGTCGGCGACTAAGATGGATTGGAACAACCCGTACATTCACTCCGTTGCGCTGCTCATAGCGATAACCGTCGCGTTCCTCACAATAATGCTACTGGTCGCGTTCACAGTACTCGCCGAACGGCGGGTGCTGGCCTTTATTCAGGGCCGGCTTGGGCCAAACCGCGTGGGCTATGGTGGCATACTGCAACCTTTTGCCGACTTTATTAAGACGATGGTCAAGGAAGATGTCGTCCCCGCTCAGGCCACTAAATTCGTTTTTCTTCTGGCCCCGATGATCGCAGTGATCACCGCGATCATGACAATAATTGTCTATCCTTTTGGGCCCACAATAACGATCCCATTTACCGGTTGGACATTCCCGCTCCGTATTGCGCAGTTTGATGTGGCCTTGCTTTATGTGCTGGGGGTCACTTCAGTAGGCGTATACGGTATTGCGCTTGCCGGGTGGTCATCAAACAACAAATACAGTCTCATGGGTGGGCTGCGCTCGTCGGCGCAGATGATCTCTTATGAACTCTCGCTTGGTTTATCACTTGTTGGCGTCATTCTGATATCCGGAACGCTCGATATCTACTCCATCGTGGAACAACAATCCGGCTGGTTTGGCCTGAACTGGAATATTCTGTATCAACCGCTCGGATTTATCATTTACCTGACCTCAGCCATCGCCGAGACCAATCGCGTGCCTTTTGACTTGCCGGAGGCTGAGACTGAGCTGGTCGCAGGTTTTCACACGGAATATAGTTCAATCAAGTTCTTGCTCTTTTTTAACGCCGAATACATCAACATGATTACCGTTTCAATGCTGGCTACCACTTTGTTTCTGGGCGGCTGGAACGGTCCCGGCGTCGCGGAGTTGCCACTGCTCGGAGTCCTCTATTTCTTCGCCAAGATTCTCTTCTTCCTTTTCCTGTACATCTGGTTGCGCGGCACGCTGCCACGATTTCGTTTTGACCAGTTGATGGGTTTTGGTTGGAAGTTTCTTTTGCCGGCCGCCATCGTCAACATTATTTTGACGGCCACGGCTATTTTTTTCCGAGCCTCGTAAGAATGGTAACTACTCTTCTCTTCGTCATCTTTGCCGGGCTGGCCATAGGCTGTGCAATAGCCATGGTGGCGCAACGCAACCCGCTTTACAGCGCCATCTCGCTGGTTGGCGTCTTCATTTCACTTGCTTCTCTCTATGTAATGCTTGCAGCCCCGTTCATCGCCGCAGTGCAAGTAATTGTTTACGCCGGGGCGATCATGGTGCTGGTTATCTTCGTGATAATGCTGCTGAACGTTGAAGAAGAAGAGCGGCCTTCGCGACGGTTGCGCTTCCTGCTTCCCGCTGCCGTCATATTGGCGGCAGTATTGATTGCTGAAGTTATATTTGTTCTTTGGTCCGTTCAAACATCGCTCTACACTCCGGGCAGCAACGTTTCCGATACCGGTTTGACCTCTTCGATCGGGATCGGATTGTTCACTACGTATCTGCTGCCCTTTGAGATCACTTCCATACTTCTCTTGATGGCTATTGTTGGCGCCATGTCTTTGGCGCGGCGGGCTGGTGTAATGACGGTGACCTCCCGAGTTGTTCCTGGGGCCCAGGTTCTGGCAATGGATATAGCGGACCCCCGAGGCGTAAGTGACGAGACTCCCGTCGCAACAGCGACCACGGCGCAGGCAGCTCGGTTGCTTGGCGTTGAGTCAAAGCAAGATTCCAACGAGCAAGGGTGAACCTAATGGGCCCACAGCTTTCCTGGTACCTGGCACTTTCCGCCGTCCTTTTCACAATCGGAGTGGTGGGGGTGATCATCAAGCGCAACGTGATTGGGATGTTCATGTGTATTGAGCTGATGCTTAATGCGGTGAATCTCACCTTTGTCGGATTTTCCAGCTATTTCCGCGATGTGACAGGGCAACTATTTGTTTTCATTGTGATGACGGTCGCCGCTGCCGAAGCTGCTGTTGGTTTGGGAATCATCATCGCTATTTTCCGTAATCGCGAATCGCTGGACGTTGATGATGCGAGTATTTTGAGATTGTGAGCTTTGTGGAGCTAGAGGACCTATAGGACCGATATTGTAGATGAACGAGAATAACCTTCTCAGTTTGATCATCTTCGCGCCGCTTGCGGGAGCTGTCATCAACTGGTTCGTGGGCAGGCGCGTTCGAAACGAAAGGTTTATCGGGGCAGTGGCCTGTGGGTCAGTGGCCATCTCCACCCTCATAGCCTTCTATCTCGCCTTCAAACCTGATGGCGCGTTGCGCTCCACTCAACCCGTTTTCGATCATTTATGGACGTGGATTCAGGTCGGGCGCTTGCGGGCCGACTTTGGACTGGCCCTGGACCGGCTGAGCGGGGTTTATGCGCTCTTTGTCACCTTCGTAGGGTTTCTAATCCACCTCTTTGCCGTTGGCTACATGCACGGTGACAAGGGCTTCTACCGCTTTTTTGCCTTCCTCAATCTATTCATGTTTTCAATGCTCACTCTGGTTCTGGCCGACAACTTTTTGCTGATGTTTGTCGGCTGGGAAGGTGTTGGCCTCTGCTCGTACTTGCTGATTGGTTACTACCTCGACAGGCAGGAGGCGGGTGATGCAGCCAAAAAGGCGTTTATTACAAACCGGATTGGCGACTGGGGATTTGTTCTTGGCATCATGCTCATTTTCTTCCTTACAGGCTCGGTGAGCTTCTTCGAGAAACCGGAGCATGGGGTTGTCAGTGCGCTGCAGGTTATAGGCACCATGGGCATCGATCCATTTACGTGGCGCGCCATCTTTGCCGGTGGTATCACATCGGCGGCAGTGTTGCTGTTCATCGGCGCCACAGGCAAAAGCGCTCAGATTCCCCTTTACGTCTGGTTGCCCGACGCTATGGCGGGCCCAACGCCTGTTTCGGCGCTTATTCATGCAGCGACAATGGTGACCGCGGGCGTTTATATGATCGTCCGTTGCTCGGCGATCTACACGCATGCGCCCACCGCGATGTTTATTGTCGCGTTGATTGGCGCGGCCACCGCGATCTTCGCGGCAACAATAGGCCTTGCGCAAAACGATATCAAGAAAGTCCTGGCTTACTCCACGGTTTCTCAGCTCGGTTACATGTTCCTGGCTTGTGGCGTTGGCGCATTTGTCGCGGCAATCTTCCACGTCGTCACTCACGCCTTCTTTAAAGCTCTTTTGTTCCTTGGTTCGGGCTCAGTGATTCACGGTATGCATCACGAGCAGGATATGCGTCATATGGGCGGGCTAAAGAAATACATGAAGGTTACCTTCTGGACCATGATGATGGGCTGGTTGGCCATCTCCGGTATTCCTTTCTGGGCCGGCTTTTTTTCGAAAGACGAGATTCTTTGGCAGACCTGGAGTGCCAGTGGCTTCAGCCTACCAGCGCCCGGCTGGAGCAAGGCCCTCTGGTTTGTTGGGGCGGTCACGGCCCTGCTAACGGCTGTTTACATGACGCGCATGATGGTGATGACCTTCTGGGGCGCCGACCGTTTTCGCGAGAAACACATTGACGTCCAACATTCAGAACATGAGAAAGGAGCACATGAAGTCCACGAGCCTCGAGAGTCGCCTTTAGTAATGACGCTACCGCTGATTGTATTAGCAGTGCTCTCTACAATCGGTGGTTTCATTGGTATTCCTTATGCTCTCGGCTCACTGCTTAGCCAGCATCCGACAAACTACATTGAGAGAGCGCTCGCGCCTGTAGTCAGTGAAATCACGACTGGTGGAGAATCGACACACGAGTCACCGAACTCGACTGTGATCTCTGAAGCTACGCATTCCGCCGCAGAGGTTAGCGAGGAGCGTCTTTTGGCGCTCGTTTCCGTTGTGATTGCCGCTTTAGGAATTGGTCTGGGTTGGCTGATATTTCAAAAGCGGCCCTTGCGGCGGATGCCCACAATTCTTGAACACAAGTATTACGTGGATGAGATCTACGACGCGGCTCTCATTGAGCCCGTTAATGCATTTTCGCGCGAAGGCCTTTGGAAGATCTTTGATATCGGTGTCATCGACGGCTTTTTGCATGGACTGGGCCAGGTCGTAACTCAAACGGGCGCAATGGTCCGCCATCTCCAGGCAGGATTTGTGCGCGGTTATGCCGCGATAATCCTGTTTGGCGCGCTGGCAGTTATTGGCTTTTTTACCTACTGGAGCATTTGAGCGCTCGGCCTGATGCCATAACCTATGCAGTCACACCTCATCACTGCGCTGATTCTGCTGCCAATTGTCGGCGCGCTCATAGCGATTGCCTACGACTTTATCCCCAGCCGGCGTGTGTCAGGTTACAGGTGGATTGCTTTCATTTTTACAACTGCCACCTTCACGTTATCACTTTTGTTAATCCGCGGAAGCGTTGAGGGTGCCGCGGGATTCCGATTCGTCGAAGATACGCTCTGGATTGGTTCCATCGGTGCTCACTATCATCTCGGGGTTGATGGCATCAGCCTCTGGTTGGTGTTACTTACCACGCTTCTGATGCCTATTTCCGTAGTGTCGAGTTGGACCGCTATTCAGAACCGACAACTCTACTACTATGTCGCTCTTCTAATTCTGGAAGCCGCCCTAATCGGAGTATTTGTCTCACTCGACCTGTTGCTCTTCTATCTCTTTTTTGAAGCGTCGCTCGTGCCGATGTTCTTCCTCATCGGGATCTGGGGCGGTAAGCGCCGCATTTATGCGGCAATCAAATTTTTCATCTACACGGCTGTCGGCAGTCTGCTGATGTTGGTTGGCATAATCGCCCTTTACTTCATATTCGGGACTTTCGACTACATAGCTATTCTGGAAATGATGCGAGCCGGAACTCGTACTTTGTCACCAGGTATGGCCTTCTGGCTGTTTCTGGCCTTTGCCTTCGCTTTCTGCATTAAGGTTCCGCTTTGGCCGTTACACACCTGGTTGCCGGACGCACACACAGAGGCGCCCACGGCCGGCTCCGTCGTCCTTGCCGGCATCCTCCTCAAGATGGGAACGTATGGATTACTGCGCTTCAACCTGGGTCTGTTTCCGGAAATGGCGCGTGACTTTGCTCCGTTGATGATAACGCTGGCCATCATTGGCATCATCTATGGTGCGCTGGTAGCGATGGTTCAACCCGACGTCAAACGACTCGTCGCTTATTCCTCCGTGAGTCATATGGGCTTCGTCGTGCTGGGATTGTTCTCGTTCACGGAATTGGGCATGCAGGGCGCCCTCTACCAGATGCTTAGTCACGGCGTGTCGACGGGCGCCCTTTTCCTGTTTGTTGGTTTCATTTACGAGCGACGGCACACGCGCATGATTAGTGACTTTGGGGGGTTGGCAACGCCGATGCCGTGGTTTTCCACTCTATTTGTGATCGCCTCGCTCTCATCAATTGGGCTGCCCTTTTTGAACGGATTTGTAGGTGAATTCTTGATCCTGCTCGGCTCCTGGACCTCCAGCGCCATTGAACACGCCTGGATTGCCACGATGCTTGCTGCGACCGGGGTAATCTGGTCAGCAGTTTACATGCTCTGGATGCTGCAGCGGGTCGTGTTTGGCCGCGTCACAAATCCGGCCAACACGGCCCTTGTAGACCTCAATTGGCGCGAGATGGGGCTCATGCTCCCTCTCCTCTTGCTGATGCTTTTTATGGGTGTAGCACCTCGCCCCTTTCTGGATCGATCTAAATACAGCGTCGAAGCGGTCCGTTCTCGCATTCCCGAGCGGAATGCGGGCGGCTCATTTGAAATAGCAGAAGCTCCAAACGGTAAGTATCAACCAGCGGCTGGACCGTGATGCCTCAATCCATGATCGGGTTGAAGGTGCAGAATGCCGCTGTCACATGATAGAGAATAGAATCAAGCTGACCTTGTATGTCTTTCTACGCGCTGCAAACTAGCCTGGCAGATGTCAATTTCTCGCTGATCATGCCGGAATTGATTGTCTGTGTCACCGCCGTTGTTGTGATGTTAGTTGATGCCTTTGCGAAATCCTCACAACGCTGGGTGACCGGTGCCATCTCACTCGTTGGTTTGGCTGGAGCCGCCTTGAGCTCAATCTGGTTATGGTCCAGTTGGAGGGATATGGGTAGTGCCTTTAATGGCATGATTGTGCTGGACGGCTTACGCCTCGGATTTACAATCATCTTCCTGATCGTTTCAACGCTCACAATCTTAATCTCAATGGTTTGGGTTGAGGCTGAACGGCTGCCGGCGGGCGAGTTTCATTCGTTACTTTTGTTTGCTACGGCCGGTATGATGTTAATGGCTTCCGGCGGCGATCTGGTGATTATTTTCTTAGGATTGGAAATCCTGTCCATAGCAACCTATGTTATGGCCGGCTTCCGGCGCACCGATGTTCGTTCCAACGAGTCGTCGATGAAATACTTTGTCCTCGGCTCGTTTTCTTCGGCCTTCTTGCTTTATGGGATCGCGCTCGTCTATGGCGCTACTGCAACGACCGCCGGCTTGCCCGGAACGACCAACATTAACGAGATTTCTCACCGGTTGGTTGATGCACAGTATCCCCTACTTCTTTTCGCCGGTGCGGCCATGATGCTGGTGGGTTTCAGTTTCAAGATCGCTACCGCTCCATTTCATGTCTGGACTCCGGACGTTTATGAGGGTGCCCCGACTGCGGTCACAGCTTTCATGGCGGCAGGGCCTAAGGCGGCCGGCTTTGCTTCTTTCCTGCGTGTCTTTCTTTTCGGCTTTCCGTTCGCAGTTCTGGCAGGAAACGCGTTGGCCAATACGCTACAGGAAGCCTGGGTCATGGCCCTCTTTGCGATTGCCATTGTCACCATGACGCTGGGCAACGTCGTGGCCATGGTTCAAAACAACGTAAAGCGTCTGCTCGCCTATTCCTCAATCGCCCATGCCGGATATGCCCTGGTAGGCTTCGTTGCCGCCGGAGCCGCGCGCGACCCCGACCAACGCCACGTCGCAATTACGGCTGTAACGTTCTACTTGTTGACGTATGCCATAATGAACATCGGGGCGTTTGCGGTCGTGCAACTAGTAGCGCGGGCCGGCGACCGTCGCACCGAGGTAGATGACTATAATGGCATAGGTTTTCGTTCGCCCGTGCTGGCTCTTTCTTTGACGCTGTTCTTGCTGAGTTTGCTCGGCATGCCTGTTACCGCAGGATTCATTGGCAAGGTGCTTGTTTTTCGTGCCGCCCTGGACCAGGGTTATTACGGCCTGGTAGTTATTGGGGTAATCAATACAGCCGCTTCGGCTTACTATTATTTGCGACTGATCATCGTTATGTTTTTTCGCGAACGCCTCACCGAATGGGTTTCACCACGAATTCCTGCAAGCATGGCGCTTACACTGGTGATTACCGCTCTTGGTGTCTTGTACCTCGGACTCTTCCCAGGCCGCGTAATCGATGCCTTGCAAAGAAAACCAAATGTTACTGTGTCGCGAAGATAGGCTCCACTAGACGTGACTGCAGACGAATATGTTGCCCAGGTCAAAGTTGATTTGGGCGAAGCCTGGCTGGGCCAAATCTATGGCCGCATATTAAAAATGCGGACCCGCGCCTTTCATTTCCCCAGCGCAAAGCCTAGCTCGAAAGTTGAGATTCACCACACCCTTCTGGGCGTCGAACTGAAGGTCGGGAATCGACGACTGCTGTGCCCTGATCTGGCCACCGCTCGTTATCTAGCTGTCTTTGCCCGCCTGGGCGTGACGGATGTTGCCGTGCCTTACGACATTACACGAGTGTCGCAATTGGCAGACGAGTTGGAATCCTCATGGCACAGAATGCTGCTCTTAGGAGATGACTACGCAGCGGACGCCAGCCAGAAATTTAGGACTCGAACTCGTGGCCTGCTAATTGCTAAACTGAGAGCGGAGATTTTGGCGGCTGGGCCCGGAACTGTGAGGCCGCAATTCAAACAAAGCACAAAGCAGAGGGCATAGTTCACCTGGATGCTGCGGTCGATTGGACGTTTAAAATAACTAAATGAATCAGGAAATCAACCAATTCAGCGAACAACAGGCGGCCGACAGCGGGGAGGCGCTGCCATTCCCCTTCAACCAGAAGCCATTCTGCCGCTACGAATCTATTGAAAAGCGAATTGAAACCGCGCGGGTTCTTGTAGTCGATAGCCTGCTCCGGGACACCGGCGACCTCTCCCTGGTAGCCAGGGACGAAATGGGGCAGTCGGCCTCCGCGGAGATCAGGCGCGAACGGCAAATTGCAACCATGGCGGTGGAAAATATCCTCAATAATGTCGAGCGTCTCGTAAAAGATCCCATCGCTCGTGTGACACATATTTCCGAACTTTCTCAATCCACTCTGGAGTTTGAGCCGGATGCGATTGTGGTTAGCGGCACCTTGCGTGACTTTGATTACTACAGATCCGAGATCCTTGACGACTTCGGTAATTTTATCCGGGCCGCGAAAACACCGGTGCTCGCAATCTGTGGCGGACATCAGCTGGTGGGACTCTCATTTGGGGCACGCGTAATCACGCTCGATCGTCTCCAGCAACACGAACAGCGGCAAAACCGCCCAGTGGAATATCAATACCGGTTTGTACGCATTACTGAACCGGCTGATCCCATCTTTGCCGGGGTCGGCGATCCAGAGTCGCGCATCTGGCAAGACTATACACAAGAAGCGCGTATTCTCAGGGTCTGGCAGAATCACGGCCTACAGCTTGATCGCGTTCCCGAAGGCTTCGTTCTGCTGGCAACTTCCTATCTCTGTCGCAACCAGATGATGGTAAAGCGCACCGGCGGCCAACTGATTTACACGGTCCAGTTTCACCTGGAAAAATCTTTCGAAGACTGGAACAAGAGCCGCACCCGCTGGGAGCATCCTAATGAGTCGCGCGACGGAAGAATCCTTTTTGAAAACTTCCTGCAACTTGCTCTGGCACAACCGCGCTAATCCAAGGGCTAATGCTTCCGGATGGTCTAACTGACGAAAGTCTCGTCCGCGGAGCCAACCTGCTCGCCGCGCGCGACATTCATCTGGCCCGCATTCTTCGAGTTCACGGTCCACCACCTATGTGGGCCCGACCTCCGGGTTTTGCAACTCTGGTCCGGATAATACTTGAACAACAAGTCTCTCTCGCCTCGGCAGCGGCGGTCTTTCAACGGCTGAAACAGAACATAGTTCCGTTCAAGCCGCAGCGTTTTCTGGAACTTGGTGAAACGGGACTGCGGAGCTTGGGGCTGACGCCCCAAAAGACATCCTATTGCCTGCAACTTTCGGAATTGATCATTGAAAGGCGCATCAATCTGTCTCGCGTCGGGCGAATGCCTGATCAGGAGGCGAAAGAGGTGCTGTTGCAGATCAAAGGTATTGGTCACTGGAGTGCGGACATCTATTTATTGATGGCGCTCAGAAGACCTGACGTATGGCCAGCAAACGATCTCGCCCTGGCGACCGCAATCGGGGATTTGAAGCAACTGAAGGAACGGCCAACGCCTGTCAAGGTTTTCGAGATCGCCGATTCGTGGCGACCATTCCGCGCCGTGGCTGCACGAATGCTGTGGCAGTATTATCTGGCAGACCGCAAAAGAAAATAGCAACTAAACGCACGCCTATTTAGAGATGGTGGAGGTAGAGGTTTTTGGCGCTGCAAGCTCAATTTGAGTTGTTTCAGGAACATTCTCTATCGTCTTTTCAATCAAGTGATCTACCACGGCATTCAAGTCGTTGGTTTCCCGGTAGATTTCCAACTGCCGATCAGCAGACGTCCCTCGCTGGAGAATTGTGTGAATATGTTCTACTTCTTTCCGGGAGCCAAGATCATCCAATACGTCATCAACAAATTCGAGTAGTTCCAGAATGAGGTCGCGAACCGGCACCTCCTTCTGTTTACCAAAATCGATCAACTTGCCTTCGAGTCCATATCGCACCGCCCGCCATTTGTTTTCCTGAATCAGCAGCCGACGGTAGAGACGAAAGCCCAGGTTTTTTTCAATCAATTTATTGAGTTTGGCCACTATCGCCTGAAAGAGGGCCGCAATCGCAATTGTGTCGTCGATACTCGTTGGGATGTCACAAATCCGGAACTCGAGAGTCGGGAAAAACGGGTGTGGACGAACGTCCCACCAGATCTTCTTACCGTTGTCTATGCAGCCAGTCTTGATAAGCAATTCCACATAACGCTGAAACCCTCCATAGGAATCGAAGTGATCTGGAATATCGGTGCGGGGAAACTGTTTGAAAATCTCACTTCGGTAAGACTTCAGACCAGTGTTGTGTCCCATCCAGAATGGTGAAGAGGTCGAAAGCGCCAAGACGTGCGGCAAAAAATAGCGGGCTGCGTTCATGAGGTGAATCGCTCGCTCCCGATCCTGTATGCCGACGTGCACATGTAAACCGAAAATGAGCAGCGAGCGAGCGACGGTTTGCAGCTCCTGGACCAGCAGTTCATAACGCTCGTCTTCAAAAATCTTCTGATCCTGCCAACGGGAGATAGGGTGCGTGGACGCCGCCGCTATCGCTAATCCATTTTTGTGGGCCAGGCTTGAGATGATGCTGCGCAAGCGTGTAATGTCTGCCCGCGCCTCCGCGATGTTGCGGCAGACGCCAGTGCCGACTTCGACCATTGATTGAATCATCTCAGGCTTGATTTGCTCACCGAGAAGCATCTTTCCTTCCTCGAGGATCTCCACTACATGCGAGCGCAACTCGCGCGTGCGGGGATCTACGATTTGAAACTCCTCTTCAATTCCCAGTGTGAACTGCTCAAACATGAGTGGCTCCTAACTCCGAATAGTGCGCCTTGACGGCCTCGCTTTCAAGGCCTGCTGAATCATGCGCCAATCTGGCTTGAGCTTGCCCAGATATTCATGACGAAAGTGTTTGACTGCACTACCCATGGAATGGACTGGACTGTAGAGATCGAAATGAACATACCATCGTCGCGGAGTACCTTCCTGGAAGAGAAAATGAAGGACGCCTTCGCTGCGACCCCTTTCGTAAAACCCGCCGCTGGTATTCTTATGATTGGCAAACAGCCGCGTGAAATCGCGGCGGCGCGAAAGCGTGGATTCAATTACAGGCCACGCTTCAAAATCAATTCCGACCCCACCTTCCCCGTATACGTTCTGGACCTTTCGCACAACACTCCAAATCGACTTCTCACGCATCCGGCGCAGGATTAGGAGTAAGGCAAACTGTTTGTCCATGCTGAGCGAGTCAAATGCTCCTTCGTCGTCGGCTGCACCCCACAGACCAGCGAGTTTTCCCGACAGCGCCTCGCGCGTCTCCAGCGAGAGATTGCGCCACGTGCGCTGCGGAATAGCGCGCTCATCCATTTCCTATTTCAGCTTCGATCAGTTTCCGGTCTTCATCCGATAATCCCTGGAAACGCAGGCCAACACCGCGACCGGCATTGGCATAGACCACCTCGGCCTTTGCTACCAACTGCTTTCCTGGACCGAGGGGAATTCTGATCAAGAGCACCGATCCTTCAAGCAGCGTGGCCCGGGTATTCATATAGAGGCCTCCGGGGCTGATGTCTTTGGTACTGGCCACACCGGTGGCATCAGTGCCGTCGAAGTGTACGTCGACAATCAGGCGCGAGCGGTCGTGGTGCCGTCGTTCTTCGTGATCTACCTCCGCCTCCAAGTCATCATTGGCCATATCTCGTCTCCTTCGACCTTCGCCAGACTATCTCTTTTCACTAAGGATGTACGTTGGCACCATTCCCCCTCCCGAAGTCACGTTTGCCAGCTCCGTGGACGAAAGTCGTGTGAACGCCGATCCGACCCTACCATTGAAAAGCAATGGATCGAGATCCACGAGCTGTTCAGCAAATTCGATGGTGCCATCCTCCTTTAATGCTGGAAAGGCTTCCCGGGCAGTGGGAACGCGTTCCTGGACAAGATAGTCACCATCTGCCAACGCCATTTGCAACGCCGCAGCCCAGTCACTCTCGCCAGTCTTCCATCCAATCGAGATACCGCGTCCGCCATAATCATCGTTCGGCTTCAGCACCAACCGTTCCCGGTTCACGACGATAAAATCAAGCAGATCTATCGTGTCTCCTTCGAAGTCACTCTTTTCGGTTCGCACAATACGAGTCCAGGGAACGTGCGCTCTGATAGCCTCCTGCTCTTCAGGCGTGAAGAGGTGAGACCGGCGCTGATCCGTTAATACGGCAAACAAAGCCTTCTTATGAATCAACTTTGAGCGAAAACTGTTCACCATGCAGACGGCATGAGCGCGGAAGGCCTGAAGCAATGCCGGATAATCGTGCATGATTGGCAAATACTCATTCATTAAAAGCCGCTTGTAGACAATGTCAATCACAAACTCTTCCGCGCGCAGATGATTGCCGGTAAATTCGAGCTCCTCGGGGGCACAGATGCGACAGGGAAAGCCACGCGCTTCAAAGAACTCCCTAAACAGCTCAAATTCTTTCTGCGTGGGCAATCCCTTTAGATCAACAATTGCGATTTGAGGAGGATGTTCCGGCTTAAGGTGGCGAAATTCTCCGTAGCAATCAAGCAGCAGCTTCAGCAAAAGCTGACGGCCGTAAAGTGGCCTGAGTGAGTAACCCCGGGCAAATTGTTTCATAACCGGCAGCGCGGAAAAGATGTCATAGGCTGCATCCGCATAAGCAATGCCCGCTGGACTCTCTGCGTTAAGTTCCACAAAACTGTAAGCGGTTGGTGTCAAAAAAGAGTCGAGACGGGAAGTAGGTGAAACCGATCGGTATCCGGGTTCAATGGCGATCAACTCACGCTCGATGTCGGTTAGTCCGAGGTCATCCAAGATAGAACCGTCCTCCAGTGCAGCATCCTTTACTCTCTGGATTGCCGACCAAACGGTCCCACAGATTCTAGTGATCCGGCTGAAATCGCTTTCAGTAACAAAATGAGGCCGCAGGTATGGGGATAAGCGACGCCCGCCAAAGATTAGCTTTGCCTTTTCCAGCCCCGCATCAAGCATTGCCCTGGACGCCTCCGCCAGTGCTTGATCGGCGAGTAATTCGTGGTAACGTCCAACGGCTTTACTCAGCATGCAGCGACACCCGAGTTTAAGAAAGAGATCGGTCTCAATTTGTATTCTACCACTGAAGGTCGGTGGAAGTTTCAGATACAGCCCTGGGAGCGCGGGCATCCTTGCCTGCTCAAGCAAGGCGGCAAGGATGCCTGCGCTCCCAGAGCAAGTTGTGCAAAGAGCGAAAAGGCGCGGCAGTTTGTGAACTGCGCGCCTTTTCTGTTGTGGTTACTGTCCTCACCCCAGCAACCACTGGATGGAAGGATTCACCAACCATCTAATTGGCGCAGACTATAACTCGTGTTTCGAAGATTGGCAAACCGAAAAGCCGCTTCGACCCGGAAGAAAAACCCAAATGATCGATGAGCCGCGAGTTTCAAAACTGCGACACCATCGAAACTACTCAAAAGTGACGCCGGGGACGAACTTCTGGAAACAGTTCGGCTATTGAGCGATCTTTAAAGTGAGGGAAAGTTTCTGCCTGTTTCTCACGACGGCAAACGAGTAACTCGCTCCGGGAGTGGCACTGAAACTGACCGGATCCGACGTGGACAGGACTTGCCGGCCATCGATCGCTTCAATCAAGTCACCGGGACGGAGACCGGCTTTTGAGGCCGGTGTTGAAGGTTGCACAAAAACGACTAACAAGCCACCCGCCGCGCCGAAGCGAACTGCTGCGTTCCGCTTTAAGGCGATGGTTTCCAAACCACTTGCCATCAGCGCGCCAGCCAGCGAGTGCGGTGATGATTCTGTAGTGGACCAAGCTGCTCTCGGTGTCGGCGTTGGTCGTGGAGCTTTGCGCAAACGCGCTGCCAGAGCTTCCGGATTGCGGAACACGAAAAACGGATCCGGCGATTCCGTGAGTTGCACTTCGATGGCTTCCGGGGTTGACTTTCCGGGTCTGGCAATGGTGAAACGAACAAGTTCGCCCGGTCCCGTGTCTTCCAGCAACCATGAGAACTCATCCGCATTGCGGATTTCTTCGTTGTTTACACGGAGAATCACATCCCCTGGCTGCAGTGCTGCTCCTGACGCCGGACTTCCGGGTGCGACAGAGGTCAAAAGTATTCCGCGCTGATGTTCAAGGAGTGATAACGCCCGTTCTTGTTTCCAGCCATTAAGTAGAATTTGCTGTAGGGGCACAGCCCCGATAGCTTCGCCCCGAATACCCAGCCAGGGCCGGGGTACGCTGGCTTGACGGTCGAGCACGCGCCTTGCCGCGCCTCGGATAAGAGCGGCCGGAAGAATAGTGGCTTCCTGCCCTTGTACGGCATCAACTATTCCCAACGTCTCACCTAGATCATTCAACGCAATACCGCCTATGATGGAGGGCGAGATCTTCCCAGATCTTACTTTTACACGTGCGATCCCGCCCGAAGGAGCGCGGGAGATGTTGGAAATTTTGCCCTCGGTCTCACCCATGCGGGCAAAGATAACTCCGCTTGTATTCTCGCTTCCGGCCGCGGGTTCTGGGCCAAACAAACGCACTCGCTGTCCTACGCCAATTTTCCCTTCCTGCGCATCGACTCGCATTTGAGCGAAACTCTTTCCAGTGAGCTTAAGGACGGAGAGCCCAGTGACTCCGTCAATTCCGATATATCGAGCGACCAGACGCTTACCGTCAGCGCCAATAACGGTGAGATTGGCAGGTTGTACCATGCCGGCAAAAGCCGGTATTGACGGCGCGTCCGCCGGAGGGGCCGGTGAGTGAGGGACCGGGGACGGGCTGGCATCGCCGGCAACCATTCCCGCCGGCGCGAGAGAGGGAGGGAGCCCAAATTCAGCTTCGGCTTCCGGCAACCAAGCCGCAATCGTCTGGCCATCATCTAGTGCCAACCCGGCAATCACATTAGTGTGAACCTGACCAGTAAGATTGAAGGCATCGTCCAATCTCGCTACAGCGCGAACGTCTCCAGATCGCAGCAATAGCCGAAACATTTTTAGCCCGTTCAAGCGATGTAATATTGTCACTACCTGCGGCCGCGAACGCATTGCAGGGGATTTCGCTTGACGTGATTCTGGAGTTTGAGGCTGCGACGTCCCTTCTAATGGTTGCACAGCTTGAGTCTGGGCAAACCCCTCCACTGAGGCTAACAAGATGATGGCCATCAACAACCACAGACAAGCCAATTTCTGGACAACTCTCATAAGCATTTCCCTAACCCAGGCTCTTACCAATCGCCCCTGGCCGAGTTTTGAGCGGTTGATGAACCACTCCCCGCCAGCACTCGCTGCGAACCAAAGCTAACGGCGGGAACCGAGATCGTGCGCGGCACTCCATTAACGTCAGTCAGCGACAGTTTGAGTGCCTGGTAGGAGGCTTCGATAGGAAACACCGACGCTTTGTTGGCCACGGGTTGTTCACTCGTGAGCAATGGAGCTGGAACGCTACTGAAATCTCTGCTCACCGTGCGTCCAACGTCCTTCATCGAGGCGACATCGCTTCCTCGCGATTTGCTGGTTGACCTTCCCCGCCTTGATTCCGGTGCCGCTCGGACGACGGCAGCATTGTTGTTCACCTCCACCTGCTGATTAGTGGGCTGAGGTTCGACTTCACGCAGCGGTTCGGAGCTCACCTTCCCACTCGCAATTTCTTGTTCTACCGGTGTTTCATTACTTGGCCGCTCGTAAACACCCCACAAGAATGCGGCGCCGGCCAGCAAGAGCATCATAGCTATAGCAGCAGAAGGAAAGTTGAAACCAAATAAGTTGGGTTTAAAGCCACGCCGCTCAGACTGTTTAAGAGCTGCCAGGCGCGACCGCAGGCGGAAGTCGAAATCCTCAGGTGCCACAACAGGAGGAAGGGTCCCGAGCAATTCGGACATTTTTAATCGCTCGTCGAAAAAGCTCTGGCAAGCAGAGCACGAGCGCAGGTGTTTCAGACTGAGGTCACTCAAGACCTGCTCCGGAGCCGCCTCCTCAATCTCTCGACAAACACGACGGCAAATTGTTGACTTCATAATACCGGTCCAATCGATCTCATAAATAAGCTTTCATCTTTTCTCGCAAAAAACCGCGCGCGCGGCTGATGCGTGACTTCACAGTTCCCTCACTCGTCTGCAAGATCCCGGCAATCTCCTCGTAGCTCCGACCATCTACGTCACGCAGGATCAATGGTGCTCGATATTTCTCGGGCAACGTGCTGATCGCACGCTGCACTGCGAACCGTCGTTCGGCGACCACGAGCTCCGAATCGGGCAGCGGCCGGTCATCGGGTGGATTGAACTCGCGCGGTTCTGCGCCGTCTTTTGACTGAAAGAAGCCCGTTAGCGAAACGAGACGGCGGCGCTTTCGCTTCCGCAGTTCACTGATAGCGAGGTTGGTCGCAATCCGGTAAATATAGGTCGAAAACGCATAGCTGGTTTGATAGCGATCGGCAGCACGATAGACGCGCACGAAAGTTTCCTGAGCCAGATCAACCGCACCATCATAGTCGTTTGTCATGCGATAAATGTAACTCGTTATCTGGTTGCGATAACGCGCAACCAATTCGGCAAACGCGTCTTCGTCACCCGTCTTAGTGGCTTCCAGCAGCGCGTGGTCTGAAGTGTTATCAGTTGCCACCTGCCGCAGGGTAGTCGGGAAGCTCAGCTCATCTATTGAACTAACTGTATCCATCAGGGCAGGTAGGCTTACGCGCGACCTAACGCGCCTCATTCCTCGGGACTCTGGCTAACCAGGAGCGGTTTTCCGAGAAGCAATTATACGCGAGTGACCACCGCCCCGCAGTTTGTACACGCTCAACCTGCTGTGAGGTTCCGCAAAGAGGGTCTAAACGGCGGAAAACGGCATGAAAGGCGACGGCCTAAGGGGACTAAGCGGCAGGATAGAGATGTTTTAAATTGACCTGCGCAGCCTCTGGATTCTGGAAGAGAGCGTCATCGAGCTTTATGCCGAAGGTTACTGTCAAAATGCGCATTTCCTGGGTTTGTCTTCCGTCTTCGAGCAGCACGCTGCGATAGGGTACGAGTGTGCTCTGGGCATAACGATAATCGAAGAACTTCCTCGTGTATTTGACGGCCGCAGTCTCAGGAGCCGGCGATTCCTCGTACTCAAGCCAGAGCACGTGAAGGCTCTTGGCGCTAATGTAATAGCGCGTCTTCTTCTTCTCCTTGTCCTCCAGATCGAGAACATAAAGATCCAAGCCCTTCTGCTTTTCTTTGCCCACGAGGGTGATAGTGGAACCATTCTCCTTATAACGCAGCAACGTATCGATGCTGTGGCGTTGTTGGGAGAGAAAGGTGTTTGCCGTGTCTTGCCGAGGCGTAAAAGTGGCTCCATTGATCAAGCCCCAAAGACGGCCGCCACCATATATCAACGAGTACTCCAGTGTTGGCAGCTTCTGATCCAGGCGGACCTTGTCCTTTTCGGAATTTTCGCCCCGGATGAAGCGGCGCTCATAAGTCGCTTCTTCGGTCTTGCCGTCACTCGTAAAGCGAGTGATTCTGCCCCTTTCGACGCCGTTACGGCGTATCTGTTCCAACACCGGCCGCGAACCGTAGACGAAGATTGTGGATTCGGCAATCTGATCCGCGGTAAAGGTCTTTTCCTGGTCAGCCGTTACGCTACTGAAGCGGGCAGTAGCTGTAATTACTGTGACAAGAACCGCTAGGGCTGTAACAGATCGAAGCAAGAATATTATTCTCCTTTAGAGGTATAACTGTTCCCGGGGAGAGAAAGCCATCTGAGGGCCAAAAGTTTAACACACCGTTCCCACAAAACGGCCTTTGTGATCATAATCATTGATGCCGGACGTGGCATGAGCGGATGTCCGCGCCACACCCGGTAACCCTGGGATTTAGACTGCCTTGCCGGTTTATGGCGCGGCACTTCGGCAGAAAACGGCTGTTTGGGAGTGGCTACAACAAATCACCCCCGCGAGTTTGACAATCCGTGCCGCCACGCGTATTTTGCTTGTTTTTCAACCAACACACTTTGACTATTCCTCGGGTTGCTGTGGGTGACACTCTTCCGCCGCACGCGGATTTCTTCTTCGAAAGGATAACGGTTTATGAAGCGAGTTGGTATTCTGGTTGGACGCGAGAAAACATTTCCGGAGACCCTAATCAATAGCATTAATGAGCGCGGAAAAGGAAAGGTAGTCGCGGAGTTCCTCAAACTTGGAGGAGTACGACACGATGCACCGTCTCCATACGATCTGGTCATCGACCGTATTTCTCACGAAGTTCCCTTCTATCGCGCCACGCTTAAGCGTCTGGCTCTGGAAGGTACAATCATCATCAACAATCCCTTCTGGTGGTCCGCGGACGATAAATTTTTTAACTATTCATTGGCCAAAAAACTTGGCGTAGCCGTACCCAAGACGGTCCTATTACCGCAAAAAGACTATATCTCCGGAATCGTGAGCGAAAGCCTTAGAAATCTGGAATTTCCGCTCGACTGGCAGGGAATTGTGGATTACGTCGGACTGCCGGCGATCCTTAAACCATTTGATGGCGGCGGCTGGAAAAATGTTTCACGAGTTAACACGCTCGCGGAGCTCTGGTCAGACTATGACCAGACCGGAACGCTCTGCATGACACTTCAGGAATTCATTGATTTCGATCAATTTGTTAGGTGCTATTGCGTGGGCCAGGAAGAGGTGATGATCATGGCTTACGATCCGCGTAAGCCGTACCTCTCGGGTGAACAGTACCTTCATGACCCGGCCTATCTTGCCCCCGCGCTTGCCGAACGCGTTCGGAAAGACGTCCGTATTCTATGTACAGCGCTGGGATACGACATTAACACCGTCGAGTTTGCGATCCGAGATGACGTGCCTTACGCCATCGACTTCATGAACCCTGCACCCGACGCAGAATTGGCTTCCGTCGGCCTGTACTTTCACGATTGGATCACCCAATCAGTGACTGACCTGGTTTTCAAACGTCTATCCGAGCGGCAGAGGGCAGTACGGTATCGTTGGGATGCTATGCTCAATCCCGAGCCTGTGCGCACAACAGCAGTGGCATCTCCCCGGGAGCAGCAGGAAAGAACCATTGTGCCTAAATCTGTAGGATCGCGTCAGCGGGAGAAAGCTAAAGCGGCAACTGCGGGGGGAACACCTGAGAACTCTCCTGTTCAGACACCTTCGAGAAGCGCTCGCAGGGTAAAGACTGAAAGTTCCAGCAAGCTGGCATCAAAAAGAGGCAGCAAGACACTGACTGGACCAAAGAGCAATCTGTAGGAAACGTTTGGTCCTTCGCAGACTAGGGAAAGCAGGTAGGGCGATTCATTCCCCTACCTGTTTTGCCATTATTGGGTCTGTCGAGGAGGCCGGCGGTCGGAAAGATATCTAGTAAGAAAGAGGCTCGTTATCCAGGCAAATAGCGAAGAGGATGCTAGTGACCAGCCGACCCCGGCTATCCTGGAATCAATTGATGGGCCGACCAGCGCTACTAGAATGCTGGCGTTAGTGACTCGGGCGGCAAGCTGGCGCACGCGCACTGAAACTTGAAGCCAGTTGATGCGGCGCAGTTCGGCTGCCAGATAATCGTCGTCATCATTCAGGCGCGCATAGTAATCTGCCTCGCGTCGCGTGTATCGCAGCAAGGCCTTTTCTCCGGCAACCTGGGCTGCATCGCGATACTGGTGGATTACGTGAGCAAGCTTACCGTTGCGCAAAGCAACATCAGCGAGGCCGACACGCGCCCTGAAATTCCGCGGCGCCAGATCAATCACGCGCTGGAAAATCTGCTGAGCACGCGCCGGTTCTCCACACTCCAGGAGACTCTCCCCTATCAACGAGAGGAGTTTTGCATCGGTTTTTCCCCGAACTGCTGAAAGACGCAAGGCAGCTCGGGCCCTCGACAGCAGGCGCGCATCGCCAAGCGCACTCGCCTGGGACCGCAACAACCTGGCAAAATCGTATATCAGCCACGCGTCTCGAGGAATAACATTCAACGCCCGCCGAAAGGCTTCCCGGGCCTCTCGTAAGCGTCCTGCAATTCGCAATCTGTTTCCCAACAATCGAAACTGAGCTGCTCGATCCAACTCCAGCGCAGAGGCCGCAACGCCATCTCGCTCTGCTGCTGCTCGTCTGGTCCGGACCATCTTCAAATCCGGATTCGCATTATCCAAAACCTCAGAAGACGCCAGGTGCATATTTTGCACTTCGATCGTAAGCGCGCGCGGCTCGCATAAGTAATCGCGCAACTCCCGCGTTCGAAGATCTATTTTGTCCTCATGTATTACTGGAAATAGTTGGCGAACCATTTCGCGGTAGCTGCGTCCGCCAGAGGCAAACGCGAAGATCGTATTCCGACCCAAGACTTGCGTGCGGTATCGATATCGCACTCTGCCACCACGGCGCAAAGTACGAACGGCGTTGGTATCCACCTTTTCGAAATCGGAAATATTAAGTTGCTGTGACCTGCCGGAGATCAACTGCAACACAAAGGGCATCGGACCGTGTCGCGTTAAGAACTCGCCGTCGAACGCAATCCGATCCGCGAGCGCCAGGACCGGGATCAACAGCCATGCGACCGCCAGTGAGACCAGCGCCCAGAGATCCCGTTCGGAACGCAACAACAAGGCCGCAACAAAAGTGAGCACGCTGGCTGCAGCCAGATACGCTCCCGGCGATACGCGAATGCTGGCCAGCTGTGGACTGCGCGAGCGGTGCACCCGTGCTTTTGCAGCTTCGGCCAAGCCTTCCAGCGCCGCAATCTGTTTACTATCGTTCATGTATCAGTGCTTCAACCGTCTGTGTTGCGCATTCCACAGGCACTTCAAGGGAAAAAGTGCCTCGCTGACTGCCGGGCTCAGTGTAGCGTAAGTCAGCAAATTGCACGAGCGTTTGCGCCGTGCAATTGGGATCGACTACCTGAGCGACTGGGAACCTTGCAAAGCCGAGAAAAATTTGTGTCCGCCGGTCGTGTCTGGCCTCCTTGATCCATGCGCTGGAAGCGTCCAGCCTTTCATAACGTACCGGTTGGAAAGAACCTTGTTTCAATCCCAACAAAAAAAGATCGAAACGATAAATCGCTGCTTCGGTTTCAAAGACCGTGCGCCATTGAAAGGGGTTGGCGAGTGTGGGCATCGCCGCAACCTCTCGCACAGTCTCACCGCGCTCGGCGGTGATTGTCGCTGCTTCATTTCGTGATTCCTTGAGAGCAATGGAGTGGAGACCCGCCAGGCCGGCCCAATACAAAAGAACTACCGCAAATCCCGTTAAGGCAATCTTCCGCTTCCAACGGACCAGCGGTGCTGAGCTGAATAACACGACAATACAAACCAATGCTCCAACCCAAAATACTCGAACCCAAAAAAGATGTGTCGAACCAAAGCGACCCGACGCCTGCGACATCACGAGGTACGTAAGAACGGCTGCCAGAATTAACCACAGTGCCAGCCGCTTCCTGGTGTGAGAACTCGACAGGAAGGCCGCTCCTCCGATCACCAGCCACATGAATGGATCAACGATGAAGACTAGATCGCCGTAAAACCATCTCGAGCTCCACGGCAGCAACAAACGCACGCCGTAATTATTTGTCCAGTCCAAGAGCGGATGCGTCGCGCCTACCAGCAGCGAGGCCAAAAGCAAGCCTCGCAGTTTGATTACAGGCTCTCGTCTGGTTATCGCTGCAATAACAAGGTCGATTAGGTAAAAAAGGAGAGGAATTAACAGCGCAAGTGAAAAGGTACCGATAACGGAGTGGCTAAGGCCCCGATGATGCGCGAGAAAACTCCAACGGTCGCCGGTGAACAGATATACGATGTCGACATCGGGAGCATTGGCCGCAACGATACAAGTCAGCGTAGTAGCTGGCGAGAATTTTTCGAGGCCAGCCTTTGCGGCAGCGAGTCCGACGAGCGAGTGAGTCAGATTGTCCATTCACTACTCCTACTCCGCTGCTGCCTTGAGACCACAATCAGTCAGGCTCGGGGCTTAGGTGGCGTTAGAAGGACAAGCCTGCCGGGCTCTCTGGGGTAAGCTGAGCATAGCGCTCGGGGTCTATCTTCTGTAATTCTCGGGCGGCCTCTCTGGATGCTGCGGTTTGGGGCAGGGGCGACCCATCCGTATCCTGGGCCTTTCTGCTTGACTCGACGAGGTTGAAGAGCAGGTCGGCCGCTTCTTTCTTCTTGCCCTGCTTCGCCCAGACGAGCGCCAGATGGAGGTTGGCAGTGTTAGGGGTGATTATCGAACTGTCAATTTTTGCCAGCTCACCATAGAGTTGCGCTGCCTCGTCCAAGCTGTTCTCTGCTTCCTTTGCTTGCGCCAACGCAAACTTCGCAAGGATGGACACTTCGCCGCTCCCTTTCGCGCTGAGCTCAGCTAATTCGCCCATAGCTCTATTTCGGTCTACCGACAGCAAGTTGGTCGCCGCAAGATATCTTGCTTCGCTCCGATACGGGTCGCCGTACTTTGTGATAACCTTCTGAAACTCCTCCACCGCTCGTTGTGCCCTCTCCTGCTCACTCGAAAAGCTTGGGCTATTTGCGTCAGTCGAGGGAGTAGAGGAAACTGGAGTCGTGGCAATCGAAATTGCTCTGCCGAGTGCGCGTCTCGCCTCATCACTCTTGCGGTTACTCCACTTAAACCAAAATACGACAGCGAGTACGACCAGAACTACTGCTGCAAGGGAATAGAGGATCGGCCGTCCCTTTCCTTCCAGCAGATTGCCTAGACGGTCGAAGACAGTCATTGTTGCATCTCGAAAACGGTCGTGTTGCAGCTCTCGAGCACGCTTTTTCTTGTATTTAGCCACGTGTTCCTTCTCGCAAGTCCCTATGGTGAACTGCGTTCTTCTGGGTGTATGATCAGCAAACCACTCACTCTAATGGCCTCCGCAAAAAGTTGTCAAGCCATGCATTTGGTCAGAGGTTGGGCAAGTTGCATCTAAGAAATAGTGAAAAATCTCCGGGAACAAAAGCTAATAACTCGGTGTCTAAGAGAACACCTGTCCGGGAATGGGCAGAGGGCATTCGCTACTCCGATTCCCGCCCCAGGGGGTAACCAGTGAGCTACGGAGAGCCAATAGCCCTCCGCGGGCAAATGGATTTGCAGGAGGTTGCGTCTGCACCCGAGCTGGAACTTTGCCAAAGCTCGGACGCTGAGTTCATTGAAAGATTGAAGCAAGGCGAAGCCGCCGCGTTTGACCTGTTGGTGCGGGAGCGATCTGGAGAGATTTACGGGCTTCTCTTTCGTCTTACCGAGAACCGTGAAGAGGCTCGAGACCTGACGCAGGAAACTTTCCTGCGGGCGTTCCAAAGCATCGGTCGGTTCCGTGGCGAAGCTGACCTGCGAACCTGGATTTATCGAATAGCGATAAACCAGGCCCGCAACCGCTGGCGCTGGTGGCGCCGGAGGCACCGCGAGGCGACCGTTTCGCTAGACTCGGCCGAGTACCAGAGCAATCAACCGTTGATTGCTACCCTCGCGGAAGCATCGCAGAACCCCGAACAGCTGACGCTGGCGAGGGAACGCGAACGGGCCCTTCGAGGAGCCCTGCAGAGCCTTAGTCGGGCCTATCGCGAGACAGTGATTCTGCGCGATATTGAAGGGTTCTCCTATGAGGAGATTGCAGCGATGCTCGAGATTAGCGTGGGCACAGTAAAGTCAAGGTTAGCACGTGGCAGGCAGGAACTACGTCGCAGGTTGGAAGGATCTTTGTAAAATTGTTGATTTGCGATTGTCAATTTCCGATTACCGAACGGAACACCTGACGTAAGAGAATCAGATTGGCAATCGGAATCGGGACCATTATATGGAATGGCTGACCCGCCCCGGCTCGCAATAACTCGGTGCCAAATGGGTCGAAGTGACGAACGGGCGGGACAGGGCATCTAATCGGATGTGCGAGCGAATTGAAAACGGCCAGCAACACCCGTTAACAGTGTCGCTCAAAGTCGGACGGTCGGATACGTTCCCTGGCTTAGTCTGGAGTTGCTTCCTTTACTGAAGGGAGCAGCCGGGGTTGGTCAGCCATTCATTTCACAATTGTCAATTGCCGAATTCATCGAAGGCGCCTATTGGCGATTGAAATAAATGCTTTTCATGTTGTGCAAAGAAGCAAAACAGGCGATTTCAGCATACATCGATGACGCCCTGTCGTTGCCGGCGCGAGTTGCACTGGATGAACATCTGACTGCTTGCCCTGTTTGCCGGGCCGATGTTGCTGAACTGCGGCAACTGAAGCGTCGATTGAGTAGTTTGGCTAGACCATGTGTACCCTCGGACTTAACCGAATCAATCACGGATGCGCTGAGCATTGAAGCCGCCGCTCTACGGCAGGTGCCAAAGACTTCCCTAACAAGCCAACTGGCGCGTTGGGTTGAACCGCGCCTGATGCCATATACCGTCGGCTCAGTTGCCTCTGTGATTCTTTTTGTGGCGATGTTTGCGGGGCTGCGTCCTCACTTTGAGGCTTTGCACGAGGCCGCCACCCAGAGCAATACCATATTTCTCGTGACAACGAAGCCGGATATTAATAAACCAGTGTCGCCGGAAAACTACGCGGCGATGAGAGCACCTTTTGCTGAGCAGTCACCGAGCCTGAATCCTGACGGGGCCCTTGCAGCACTCACCGGTTCTTATGCGCATCCCAACAACGCAAGATTCCAGGATAGTGACGACATGATTATTGTCGCTGACGTCTTTAGCAATGGCGCGGCATCACTTGCCGGCGTGGTCCAGGCGCCACGAGACCGGCGCATGCTCGACGATTTTGAACTTGCTCTCAGGCAGAACGCCGCCTTTGTCCCCGCCTCATTGGACCGTCGTCCTGATACCATGAGGGTGGTGTTTGCTCTACAGAAGGTCGACGTGCGGGAACGAAATTTCTAAAGTTATCCCACCGAAAAGCTTCCTCTTAGGCCCAACAAACCTCAAAACTCCTCTAAAATCAGCATGGACCGGCCTCGTAAAAACTCAGCTTGACAGTTACGCTGGAACCTTCCAAAATTCCGTTAGTGCGGAAGCATCGAAGTCGCTGTCCGTAACGCTCTTCGACAGTTCTCCTCTTTCACCTGGAACCTGCCCCAATCGAGACGTTGGGTCTTCCCTAACGACCATCACGAATGGCTAGCTTTGGTAACCCTCGCTTGAAAACTCCGACCAAACAGTCTGCCTTGACTGTGGACTTGATCGTCCCCAAGTCTCAACAAAGGAAAACCTATGAAAGACCAGCCAACGCGCAAAATCTTTAAGCGAAGACTGACACTCCTAGTGGTCATTTGCGGTGTCGGGGCAATAGTTCTGGTGTCGTTGGGTGGCGTCGCTGCGCTGACCAGGCAGACTCATCTGGAAACGCCGAAGGAGGCAAATGCGGTTATCGCGCAGCGAGATTACGTAACCGTAAGTGTAGCCGGTCAGAATGTCCAGGTTGATAGTCAAACCGGTCAGATAAAACCTCTCACCACGGACGAGGCCCAGAAATTGGCTCAGGGGCTTAAAGAACTTGTTAATCAATCCAGCGAAGGATTAGTAGAGGTCCGTCATGCAGATGGCTCGACGTCAGTTGATCTACAGAACCGATTTCAAAGCCTGGCCGTCGCAAAAAGAGATACTAGGGGCAACGTGACGCAATCTTGCGTCGACAATCCAAGATCCGCTGCTGCTTTCTTTGAAATTGATCCCCACTTAATTGAAGGCGCCGCTAAGAGTCCGGCCAGAACAAGCAATGGAGTGCAAACGAGCAATCGCACCGAACAAAAGTCGGAGGTTCAGTGACCAAAAAGCCCTCCGCCAGATTTCCCACTTTTCTGCTCCCTGCATTCCTGCTGGTTGCCACCTTCTCTCCCGCGATGGGGGCCACCTCCATCGTCATTCAAAACGGAGACGCAGCTGGGGTCGGGTTTAACGATCCAACTCCGGTAGCGCCGGTGGGTGGAAATGGGGGCACCACGCTGGGACAGCAACGCCTCAATGCCTTTCAATTTGCTGCTAACGTTTGGGGTGCAACGCTGAACAGCAGCCCAACTATTGTCGTTCGCGCCACCTGGGAACCATTGACCTGTACAGCCAACACTGCTTCTCTCGGGGCAGCCGGGACGATTGAGATTTGGAGCGATTTTCCAGGCAGTCTCTTTCCTAATACCTGGTATGGTTCGGCGCTCGCCAATGCCCTGTCCGGTGGAGATCTAAACTCCGGCTCAGCAGAAATTCGTGCGCGCTTCAACGTCAACCTTGGCAATACTGGCTGCCTGGAGGGAGTCCATTGGTATTACGGGCTGGACGGTAACCACGGCGCCGATGTTGATCTTGTAGCTGTCTTATTGCACGAGTTCTCACACGGCTTCGGCTTTCAGACCTTTACTAGTTCCAGCACCGGGAGCCAGATGAATGGCATTCCCACAATTTATGACCGGTTTCTCTTTGATAACAGCACCAGTAAGTTGTGGATCCAAATGACTAATGCGGAGCGACAGGCATCAGCCATCAATCCGCACAATCTGGCGTGGAACGGCTCGCAAGTGACTAGTGACGTCGACTCAGTGCTGGGGACGCCGGCTGTTAGAGTGAACTCCCCCGCTGCGATTGCCGGCTTTTATGCAGCGGGGACTGCCAGCTTCGGTCCACCTCTCTCTTTTCCGGGCATCACGGCCAATTTAGTGCAAGCGCTTGATAGTTCTGGCTCCTCCACCGACGCCTGCTCAGCATTGAGCAACCCTGCCGCCGTCTTCGGCAGGCTGGCGCTGGTGGACCGAGGCAACTGCAACTTCACTGTAAAGGTGATTAACGCACAAGCTGCTGGCGCGCTCGGAGTTGTGGTGGTGGACAATGTCAGCAGTAGCACACCGCCCAACATGGGAGGCACTGACAGCGCTATCACTATTCCGGCAGCCAGCATCACGATGGCGAACGGGAACACGATTAAGGCTCAGTTGGCTTCCGGAGTTAATGCGACTCTGGGTATTGATCCGACCTCGCCGTCTGGAACCGACTCCACCGGTCGAGCGCTTTTATATACACCCAATCCCGTTGAAGCAGGATCATCTGTATCGCATTGGGATACCTCCGCGTTTCCTAATCAACTGATGGAGCCCAATATCAATGATGATTTGACCCACAGCGTCTCCCCACCTCAGGATTTGACTCTATCACTTTTGCGAGATATTGGCTGGCAAATGGCAAACTCGTCCCCTCCGCCCGTCATTCAGTTTAGCTCTGCCAGTTCCAGCGTTTTGGAAGGCAACGAGGCAAGCTTAGTGGTGACCCGCAGCGGAAATATTTCAGGATCATCCACAATCGATTTCATCACAGGGAACAATAGCTTTGCGCCTTGTAGTTCTAATGGCGCTGCCGTTGCTAACTGCGACTTCACTATCGCGGCCGGCCGCCTCATTTTCAGTCCCGGTGAGACAAGCAAACCTATCCCAGTCTTAACAACCGATGACGCCTACGTTGAAGGGAATGAAACCTTTCCAATTACGCTGAGCAATGCTACGGGCGCCATCCCTGGCGCGATTACCACAGCCACGGTAACGATCCAGGAGAATGATGTCAGCGGCACACCTTCCATCCCGAGAAAGCAGTTTGTGGCAATACTGACAGGCACACAACAGGTGCCCCCTACCGGTAACACGGTGAGGACCAACGGTGGGGTTCTGAAACTCAGCGCCAACGATTCTACAGCCAGCGTGTCCTTGAGCTTCTCCGGACTAACAGGTACCGAAACATCCGCTCATGTACATGGTCCGGCAGCGGCAGGGACCAATGCGCTCAGTATTTTTCAGTTGCCACTCGGTACCCCTGTAATCAATTTTCAGATTGTTCCGTCAGCGCAGCGTGTCACCGAACTAAGGGCAGGCCTCCACTATTTGGACGTTCACAGCACGTCCTTTACCAATGGTGAGATTCGTGGACAACTTCTTTGGAATCCAATTGAAGAGGCAACATCCTTTGTAACACAGCAATACTATGACTTTTTGAGTCGTGCGCCCGACGCCGGCGGTTTTGCTTTCTGGACCGATCAGATTCTTCAGTGCAACTCAGATGTGGTCTGTCTTCGCAATCGCCGGACGGCCGTTTCTGACGCCTTTTTCTTTGAGCCGGAGTTTCAACAAACCGGGTCTTACGTTCTACGGCTCTACCGCGCGGCCTACGGCAACACCCAGCCACTTCCGAATCCCGATCAGGGCAATCCCTCTGCCCCGTTCTACCCACCGGCAAACTTCCACCTAAGATTCCCGAGTTATGCCGTATTCAGACAGGATCGTGCCCAAGTTGTCGGAGGGCCGGGTCTTGCGCAGTCGCAGTTGGCGCTCGCCAACGATTTTGTGCAGCGACCCGAGTTCTTAAGCAGGTACCAGCCCAGTCTGAGCGGATCAGATTTTGTGAATGCACTCGTCACTTCAATTAGTAGCTCAAGGGGCGTCGACCTGACTTCGCAGATCGCCACACTGAACACTCTTTACGCCCAGGGTGGTCGTGGCCTGGTGATGTTTCATCTGGCAAATGATTACTGGAATGGCTGCGGCGGCAACCCGGCGCCCTGCGTGCCGTCGGGTGTTGGGCCGGCCGTCGACAATCGCCCGTTCATTGATGCGGAATACAACCTCGTATTTGTCACAACTGAGTATTTCGGTTATCTCCGGCGCGATGGCGATGCGAACGGCTTGAACTTCTGGCTGGAGACGCAGCTTAATCGCTTCCCGACTCGGGATCAGAACATTCAGCATGCCATGGTCTGCTCTTTTATCACTTCGGCAGAATACCAGTTACGATTTGGTCCGACGCCGACGCGTGATAATGGCGAATGCCCGCAATAGAGCAATAGCCATCTTGGACGCTGCTTGACGCGTTGCACGTCGCGTGTTAGGTTTCGGGTTCACCCTGCATTAACCTAAATTCTTTGCGTTTGGGATGCTTGCTTGCTCCGGTCATGACTGCACCTGCTCCCCACCTGCTTCGCACACCCCTAAACGAGACGCACCGACGTCTGGGCGCTCGTATGGTCGATTTTGGGGGTTGGGACATGCCGGTGCAATATCCAGCGGGCACTATCGAAGAGCATCTGCGAACTAGAACTCACGCGGGTCTCTTCGACGTATCGCACATGGGTGAGATTGACGTGCGCGGCCGCGACGCCATCCCTTTTGTCAATTTCATAACATCAAACGATGCGTCAAAACTGGTTGACGGCCAGGCGCAATACTCCGCACTCACGACCCACGCGGGCACAGTCGTTGACGACCTGCTCGTCTACCGACTGGCGATAGACCACCTGTTGCTCGTCGTGAACGGTGCGACCACGGAGAAAGATTGGCATTGGATCGATTCCCAGGCTGATAAGCGAGACGTTCAGCTTCGGAACGCCAGCTTGGGTTATTGCCAACTCGCCCTGCAAGGACCTGAAGCAGTATCTATTCTTCAGCCACTGACCCGGGTTTCATTACGTGATCTCAGGTACTACCACTTCACCGAAGACGCCGTGGACGGTATAGCGGCGCTGATCTCTCGCACAGGCTACACTGGTGAAGACGGCTTCGAGGTTTATGCTGATGCGGACAAAGCAGACCGCTTGTGGAATAAGATTCTCGATGCGGGAAACTATGGTAGCCCAACTGGTGTTTTGCCATGCGGGTTGGCGGCCCGAAACACCTTGCGCTTGGAAGCCGCAATGGCGCTCTACGGCCATGAAATTGATGAAACCACTACGTTGCTTGAAGCCAACCTTGGCTGGATTTGCAAGCTGGACAAAGGCGACTTTATTGGTCGCGACGCTTTGGAAGAGCAGAAGCGGACAGGAGTGAAGCGACGTCTGGTGGGATTTGAAATTACCGAACGTGGCATTGCACGGGATGGTCAGGAGTTGGTTGTCAATGGCGAACGCGTGGGTCGAGTGACTTCTGGCAGTCCTGCTCCTTTTCTGAAAAAAAATATCGGGCTAGGCTACGTTCCAGTTGAGTTTGCGAATGAAGGGCGCAAAATTCAAATTGACGTGCGTGGCCGGCTAGTGGATGCACAGATCGTCAAAACGCCATTTTATAAGCGTGCGCGGTCTTAACAAACATTTCTTGTTGATCAACCTTTGCCTCAGGTGCTAAGGGAGATCTCTGAGACCAATTGAAGTTGATAATTTAATAGACAGTTGGAGGAACCATGGCGAACGTTCCGGAAGATTTACATTACAGCAAAGACCATGAATGGGTCCGAGTGGAAAGCAATGAGGCCATTATCGGAATCACCGACTACGCGCAGAATTCGCTCGGTGACGTTGTCTATGTCGAATTGCCAAAGACCGGCGACCAGTTTGCAGCGAACGAATCATTTGGATCTGTCGAGTCAGTGAAGGCGGTTTCAGAGATGTTCACGCCTGTCGCAGGCGAGGTCGTTGCGGTAAATGAGACGTTGGGCGACGAGCCGGAAAAGGTAAACGCAGATCCTTATGGTGCGGGCTGGATGATACGCGTCAGGATGTCTAATCCGGGTGAGGTCGACAGCCTCTTAACGGCCGCCGAATATGAAGACTTTACGAAAGCTGAGACCGAGTAAACTTGCGCTACATTCCAAACTCCCCCGCAGAGCGGGACGCAATGCTTCATCAGATTGGTCTGGACTCCGCGGCGCAACTATTCGAATCCATTCCTGAAGACTTACGCCTCACACACGAACTTAACACGCCGGCAGCGCTATCTGAAATTGAGTTGATAGCCGAATTTGAACGGCTGGCCCAGCGGAATGAGGGCGCTCGAAACGCCAGTTTCCTTGGCGCCGGAGCTTATTCGCATTACATCCCCACGATAGTTGACCACATCATTTCACGCTCCGAGTTCTTTACCGCCTACACGCCTTACCAGCCGGAGATCTCGCAGGGTACTCTGCAAACAATTTTTGAGTTTCAAACTCTCGCGTGCCAGTTGACCGGAATGGAAGTAGCAAATGCTTCCATGTATGACGGCTCGACCGCGCTTGCCGAGGCAGTATTAATGGCCGAACGTGTAACCAGGCGTTCGAAAGTGATTGCCTGCGGCGCTATCCATCCTGAATATCTGGAAGTGGTCAGCACTTATGTTCAGCACTCTGGTATTGAATTTATCCATACCGCTTTTGATCCAGAGAACGGACAAGCCTCCCACGAGATCGACGAAGCGCTTGATAACAAAACGGCCGCGATCGTGGTCCAGTCGCCAAATTTCTTTGGCTGTGTCGAAAATGTTCAGAACCTTGCCCACAAGGCTCACGCCGCCGGCGCGCTGCTAATAGTTGCGGTTACGGAAGCAATTTCATTCGGGTTGCTTAAATCGCCGGGGGCTTGTGAAGCTGATATTGTCATCGCTGAGGGCCAGTCGTTTGGCGTACCGCTCTCCTTCGGGGGACCATATGTCGGTCTGTTCGCGACTCGCGAAAAACATGCCCGTCAGATTCCCGGCCGCCTGGTCGGTGAAGCTTACGACAACCAGGGCCGACGTGGTTTTGTACTGACACTTGCAACACGCGAACAGCACATCCGTCGGGAGAAGGCCACCTCCAACATCTGTACCAATGAAGGTTTGATTGCGCTCGCCGCCACCGTTTACCTGGAAACAATGGGGCGTCGCGGCTTGCAGGAGACAGCCCGACAGTGTGCGCAGAAAGCAGCTTACGCCGCACGGCAAATAGCCCGCCTGCCGGGATTCTCACTTGCCTTCTCGGCGCCATGCTTCAATGAATTTGTCGTGCGCGCTCCCACGGCGGCCGGCGATCTATTGGCTCGACTTGCCGCCGAACACAGAATAGATGGCGGTCTCGCACTAGCACGCTACTTTCCCGAGCGGGCCAATGATTTTCTGGTTTGCGTGACAGAACTCAATTCACGCTCCGAGATTGATGCTCTTGTTGAGGGCCTTGCGGTTCAGGCGCGCAGTCGTTAGCCGGTTATGAAATTCTTATGAAATCTGGGATTACAAAGGTCTCTTCTCACATCAGCCATAATGAGGCACTGATTTTTGAACGATCGCAGGGCGGACGCGTCGGTTATCGTCTGCCTCCCCTTGACGTCGACGAGACGCCGCTGGAGCAGATCATTCCTCTGGAGTTTCAGCGGACTGATGGTCTCGAAGGCATGCCGGAGGTAAGTGAAGTCGATGTCATTCGACACTTCATCCGCATGTCTACCTGGAACTATTCGATCGATCTCGGTATGTATCCGCTCGGCTCGTGTACCATGAAATATAACTCGCGGCTTAATGAGCGCGTGGCGCGAATTCCGGGTTTCGCGAACCTGCACCCGCTGGTGGGAGAGCAGCAAGCTCAGGGGGCGCTCCAGGTGATCTACGAACTCCAACAACACCTGGCTGAAATCACCGGCTTACCGGGCGTTTCTTTGCAGCCGGCGGCTGGAGCTCATGGTGAGATGACCGGCGTAATGATGATTCGCGCTTACATTGATTCTCGTGATGGAAGAGAGGCCTCAGCCAAACGGCGTACGATGCTCATTCCCGACTCCGCTCATGGGACCAATCCGGCTTCAGCGCATCTTTCCGGCTTCTCAGTCAAAACGATTCGCTCATCATCGAATGGTCTCACGGACCTGGAACATTTGCGCACACTTTGTGCTGAGGGTGATGTCGCCGGTTTCATGCTGACAAACCCGAACACGCTCGGGCTGTTTGAGACTAATATCAGAGAGATCTGCCGGATAGTTCACGATCAGGGCGGCCTGGTCTACATGGACGGGGCCAACATGAACGCCCTGGTAGGAATCGCGCGTCCTGGCGACATGGGTGTGGACGTCATCCACCTCAACTTACACAAGACGTTCTCCACACCTCATGGTGGGGGTGGGCCAGGCTGCGGTCCCTGCTGCTGTACCAGGAAACTCGAACCGTTTTTGCCGGTCCCCAGAATCGTACAAAGCGCTGAGTCGCCCTCGCCCTCTGGCGAACGAGCCGGCGCGGAGAGAGTGTCCTACCATCTCGATTTCAACCAGCCGCAGTCGATCGGTAGGGTCCGGGCCTTTTTCGGCAATTACGGCATGATGTTGCGTGCGCTGGCATATATCGATACGCACGGTCCCGATGGTCTGCGGGAAGCTACCGAGGCTGCAGTTCTGAATGCACGCTATATTGCCTTTGGTCTCGCGCCCGATTACGAGCGGCCCTTTGAGGCGCCGCCGATGCATGAAGTGGTATTTACCGACAAGAGACAATCACGCAAAGGGGTTCATACACTCGATATTGCCAAGCGACTCATCGATTATGGGTTTCACCCCATGACCATCTATTTTCCCCTGATCATCCAGGGAGCCATGTTGATTGAACCTACAGAGTCAGTTGGGCATCAGGAGCTGGATCAATTCATCTCCGCGATGCGCTCGATCGCGCGCGAATCGGTAGAAGATCCGGGGCTGGTGCTCAACGCTCCTCACTCGACGCGCATCGGCAGGCTCGACGAGGCGGCGGCGGCGCGAAAGCCGGTGCTACGCTGGAAACCCCAAGAAAGCCGGTTTGCAGAGAACGCCTGATGGATTGCGGATTGCGGATTGCGGATTGGGGATTGCGGATTGCTAACTGGAATTAGAAATCGGAGATTCGCGATCCCAAACTCC
>DATEUF010000248.1:0-14646 GCA_035283325.1 Pyrinomonadaceae bacterium
CCGCTGGTCCATAACGATAGCCGCGCAGTTTTTGCTGGAATCGCGCGGGGAGCCGATCTCCTGCGAGCCGTAAGAGTTGACGCGGCGTAATGTCGCAGAGCACTACCCGGTGCTCAGGTAGTTCCTCGAGCCTGCTGATGCGTCTATCAGTGATGATCTCCCCACCAAAAGATTGAAAGAGACTAACAAGAGCCGCTGTTAACTCACCCGAACCTTTGCGGATCACAGGCCATCCAACCGCATGCCCGGTAACGCCTAGCACCAGACCAAAGGCTGCCGTCGCCGTTTTTTCCAGTGGCAGCGACGAGTGTGCGGCGAGACCAGCAAAAAATCCGCGCGCGTTACGTTCTGCGAACCGGCTTTCTGCAAGGGCGCAAGCTGAACGCAACGCACGCAGGCCGAAACGCGCCAACATAATTGGATGAGAAGGCCATCTTGGCGGACCAAGAATGTTTGCAGCCAGATCATTCCAGCCTGCAACCAGTGGTTTCAGTAAATGACGATAGGCAGAACCATCCCGTCCGAGAGCTTCGCTGGTTGCTTCGACTGAGCGCTCCAGAACCACTGCTGTTCCATCATCGAATGGGTGGGCTACGGCTGCCGGTGGAAAGATGAATTGCAGACTGTGGTCGGCAAGCGGCAGACGTGAAAAGAACGGCGATCCGGCCGCTAAAGGATGCACTGCCGAGCAGACATCATGCACAAAGCCCGGTAATGTCAAGGCCGCTGAGCGCGCGCCGCCGCCACAACTCTTTTCTGCCTCAAAGACAACGACGGAATAGCCGTTCCGGGCAAGCTCAATTCCTGCAGCGAGACCGTTTGGACCAGACCCGATAATCACTGCGTCGTAGGACTTGCGCTGACTCATCTATTAAACGGAACACGAAGTCACACGAATTTACACTAAACACTCGCTAGTGCAAGTCCGCGAGTTAGCGGGTCTTTTGTCTTGCATCCGGGTGAGGCAGCCGGCAAAGCATGTGAAGATGACGAGGGGGCTGGAGGCGAAGCACTAAATTAACGGCCCGCCCGTGCCTACAAAACGTGTGAGTCTGTGTTCAGCGCGAGGCTTTGCGCCTCCTGAGGGCGGCGCCGATACCAGCCAGTCCCGAGCCTAGTAGCAGCATTGTAGCGGGTTCCGGGACGGCCACTGCCGTAATGTTGTCCACTCCCAAACTGGCAGCAACCGGAGGTATGCCGACGCCTGGGCCAGGGAAAGCAGCCGTTGGATTGTGAAACAGGCGTAGTTCTGTCGCATTTGACAGTGCCCCGATGACCGTTCCCAGGTCGACCGTCAAATCGTCTGGCCCGATTAAGAATGTCACCCTGGTCCAGCCGCTGCCAGCGGGCAAGAAGATCGCGTTCGTGGAGAAAGCAATATTCGAAGGCGGCCCGAACATAGGATCAGCAACCAGCAGGCGGAGGTACAGGTCCGTAGAGCCGAGGTTATTCACATCCATAACAATAGCGTTAACTCCGGCGGTAATGTAATTCCCGGCCCACTGTGTCGTATTGAATACTGCGAGACGTCCGCCCGGCAGAGTGGGATCCCCCGATGAGGTGAGTTGCAGGTAATGGTCAGCAGCGCCTGCCGGCCCACCTACCGCCACAAATGGAGCCAAAAGACTCGGCATACCGATGCCCCATCCGAGCGTTGTGCCACTCTCGAACGTATCACTCTGCCCGAGCACGATCGGGTCGGCAATGGCTGCCGACGCTGTTAGCACAATAATCGCTGTGATGAGTGGGATTGCGAACAACCGTCGCTTCATAGGAGACCTCCCAGTTCGGTACTGCCTGTTTAATTAGAGAGACGAATAAACCAGCCTAGGCAGGACGCCGCACATCCGGTCTCTGCTGACATGTGAGGCCATCAAATCTGCTTGAAACTCTTAGCGGTTTTATCGTTGCACGCAAAACTAGAGCCAAAGAGTTCTTCAGTCCGGTCCAGCTAATTACTCAAGAATCTTGGAAACCAAGAATGACTTTGGTGGAAGTTTTGTTCAAATCCCGGAAATCCAGTCCAGAATCCGGAAACGCTTTTATGATGCTTTCATAAGGACAGGCGCGTCCTTTCTATTTCTGGGCATGCCCATCCATGATCATTTTCCTTTGCCGGAAAGACTCTTCTTTAGCACTTCAACGAGATCAATCACCTTCCCTTCTTCCGCCTCTTCTTTTTCCAACGTGATCACATTCCTGGCGCGCGAACCCTTCTTCTTGACAAGCTTTAGCAGCCGCTCGGTTTCTTCGTCCTGAAGCTTGGCAGCAGATAAATGCTTTTTGGATTTGTTGGCGATCAGCTTCTCCAATTATCTCATCCGCGTCGAGATCGCGTTCCGTCTTTTCGGAGTAGTATTTGCGGGCCAATGGCTCACCATCGGGTCCCAACATTCTGAGCGGTGTCCTGCTGGCCTGGTAAGAAAGAGTAGTGGACAACTCGGTTCCGGCAAATTATTGTCTGTGCCGCAACAGCGAGAAAAAGGAATGAATTCGTCCGCAGATAAGGTCACGGAAGCTCTGGAAGACCTCTGTATTCCATACGAGATCATTCGCATCGATCCAATGTTTGCCGATACTGCGCAATTTTGTGAAACATACGGCTATTCGCTTGAACATACCTGTAATACTATTCTGGTGGCTTCCCGGAAAGAACCCAAAAAGTTTGCGGCCTGCGTCGTCCTGGCAAACACTCGGCTGGATGTAAACAAACGGGTTAGAAACCTGCTTGGCGTATCCAAAGTTTCTTTTGCCACCCCCGAACAGACTCTGGAGATCACTGGCATGCAACTGGGTGGTGTGACGCCGCTCGCCCTACCAAGTCAACTTCCGCTTTACGTAGACCAGCGAGTTCTTGCTCTACAGTGGGTGATTCTCGGCGGTGGTAGTCGAGAGATAAAAGTAAAAGTCGCACCCTCGATCTTTGGGGCCCTGCGCGCAGAAATCATTCCTGAACTCGCTTTAAGAACAGACGCACTCGGGGCCGGCAAGGAGTCATGACTACTTATTTAAACAGCAAGTTTGAATTGGAAGACCCGAAAGTTGCCATTACTTTATTCAGTTAGGCTTTTTGGCAGGTTGGAAACAGATAGTTCCCGAAGAACGGCAGGTGACCGTTTTTAGCGAACTGGAAAAGAATCTGAACCAGTACGCGGAAACGCGCGGAGAGCTTGCCCTAACCATCCCCTTTGGCTATGTAGCGGCGAGCAAGTGAGGACCAGCCGCTTACATCCTCTTTGAAAGTTTCTTCTCATTTTCGAGTTTTGCAATTGCCCTCCAGATATAGGGCGGTGGCGGATTGTGCCCTCGTTCCCAACTGGAAATCCACCGTCTTAGCCCGAGCAAATTAGCTAGTTCTTTCTGTGTTAAACGCAACTTGATTCTGGAGTTTCGGAGTCTCTGACCATCGCTCATCTTTTATATTCCTCTGGATTTATCATTATCCTCTTCAGCAAGCGCGGAAGGATTTTCGACCCTCGGGTTCTGACTCTATTAAAATGATTGATAGGGCGTTTACTCCTGAAAAATCTTGAAACAGAACTGCTTCTCATCGATTTTCTGCGGGGGAACGCAAAGAAAACCAGATAGATTGCCGGCAGGCCTCCCATTGGATGAGGTAATAGGCCCTGGTATCTGTGGGCTATTCAGGGGAGATTAATGGATTGTTCTACGGTTGCGCACTGGTTGAGAATCTTTGCGGGTATGAGCCACTCACGACAACTGCCACCCTCTCTTGCCCACTCCCACCGCGCCAATTGATCATCATCCAAGTCTACTTTCACCTTGAGAAGCGCGTCTCCCGGAGTCGGGTGTTCCGGTGGCATATCTGATAACCAGACACCAGTCCAGATGCGGTTGTTCAGGAAGTATCCTACGCTGTCCTTAAAGCCGCTCGCATGGATATCGTGAGCGGTCTCCAGAGTTGTGTGGTGGTAGAGCACTAATCGCTTGTGACTCATGGTGGTCACCACGCGTACGTTCTTTGTTGGGAGGCAAGCCTAACAGGGTCCGGATAATTTGCCAAATAGATCCCCAGAAAGTCAACCCCCATCCAACACATTGGTGATGGTTTTTCATAGTTCGTACGCGGACGTAACGTTTTAAAAACCTTCATGTCTGAATCGGTCTTCTCAGGTAGGCAGGCGTGCTAACCGGGAAGGGATTCTGATATAATAATTCTGATCCCAAATACCGAAAGTCCAAAACGCAGAGCTCCGATTATCGCTTCAGTTTGTTAACCCTATTCATGGGCTATGGAAGGAAACTGAGTAGCCGGTCTGCATCCCAGGACCGACTTCCAAGGCCCGCTTGGAAATAACCGGATCCCCCTCTGCTGACCCATATGCAAACGACACAATACAGATACTCGTCACCGCTGTTTTTGGTCATCTTAATAACCTGCCAGGTATGCGTTGTTGGCCAGGCCAGGAAGCCACCTGTATCTGTTAGCAGCGACGCGAGGCAAAGCAAGGCCAATAACATAACGGATCCAGCAAAGGCCAAACAATTCTATGACCAGGGCCTGAGGTATTCTCGCTTGAAGATGTACTCCGAAGCGACCGTGGCCTTCCAGTTGGCAATACAGCTCAAACCAAATCTCGTTGACGCCTATTTCGGTTTGGGTCAGGCCTACTTTGATACCGGACGCTGGGAAGCAGCCATCGACGCTTTTGAGCGCGGTTTGAGACTGGATCCTGACAACAAGAAAGCCATTACAAGAGTGCACGCGCTCTACGCGAAAGTCCGCGAACAGAAGAAAACTGCGAGCCAGGAATCGGCAATCAAGGCAAACGCGAAAAAAGACGTCCTTCCCGCTAAGCTCATTCCAAAAACCCAGGCGGAAGATGCTGCTCCAATTTCGCCCCCGGTCACACCTCGCGTCAGCAGGGAGCAAACCGGCGCAAGCAATTTCAAAGATAAAACCGCTACCGGCCCAGGAAGCACGACCTCTACTTTGCCAAACCAGAAATTGTCGCAGCAGGCAGCCTCCCCTTTTCTAAAAAGTACGACCACAGAGGTGCAAGCTGGCGCTGACAAGCCTTCTTCTCCCGTTTCGGAGAAGGTTGCTGCCAATATCTCGAATTCAACTGATGCACGGCAACCGAATCTTGAGCCTACTCGCGTTTATCGCGTGGGTGTCGGCGATATCCTCGAAGTCCGCGTCCGGGACTCTCGGTTAAATCAATCGAGTCTGTTTACGGTAACGCCAACCGGTCTACTGGAATACCCGGGCCTGGGCCAGCCGCTATCAGTGGAGGGCTTAACCGCGCAGGAGATCAGTGAAAGACTGAAGAGCGAACTGATAAGGCTGGCATTAAGCGAGAGCCCTGAGGTTCTGGTCGGCGTACGAGACTACGCCAGTCACACTGTTCTAATCAGCGGACAGGTAAAAGAGCCTGGCACAAAGGTCCTTCGCAGAGAGGCTATTCCTCTGTATGTAGTTCTGGCTGACGCCCAACCATTTCCGGAAGCCGAACGCGCAACCGTAATTTCGAATGCCAAACAATCCACAATCGATCTTTCCGATCCGACAGCCACAGGTCTTCTCATCAGGCCGGGCGACGTGATCATGGTGCAGCCTGCGCCTAAGCAGTACTTCTATATTGGTGGCGCAGTAAAAATCCCTGGAGAGAAACTCTTTCGACAGAGTCTTTCGCTAACACAGGCAATCCTTGTGGCAGGCGGCGTGACCCACAAGCCACAGGAAACCGAAATCGAACTCGCTCGAGAAGGTTCTGACGGCCTGCTCCGCTCAACTCGCTACAAACTTAAGGAAATAAACTCGGGCAAGTTGGCCGATCCGTTGGTTCAACCAGGCGACAGAATTACAGTCGCACCGTAAGGAAAACAGGAGCATTAATGTCCTCAGTCTTGACTGCGCAAAAGACAAAGTCGGATGCAGACTTGCTCGCCGATGCGGTGGACCGCGGAGACCTGTCGCGGGTTACGGCCCTGCTTGCTTCGGGAGCCGATCCGAACGAACAAACCAGGTTCGGACTCACGGTGCTAATGCGGTCGATAATCAACGGCCACGTCAATGTTGCCGAACTTCTGCTTGAGCACGGCGCCGATGTCAACGCCCGCCAGGATCATGGGTTTACACCCTTGCTCTTCGCGGCATTCTTTGGTCAGTACGATCTGGTATGCCTTCTCTTGCAGAGAGGCGCTGACATTAAAGCTCAAAGTAGATTTGAAACATCGGCGGAAATGTGGGCCTCAGCGCGCGGATTCACGGAGCTCGCGGCTTTGCTGAGGCGGGTATCTCTCGACGGCGCCCCAGCTGGTTCATTCACGCTCGAGGAGAGTGTTAAAAAGCAGACTACTGCCGTGGGCATGACTAGCAATGAAAGAATTCTTTACCCATCAAGCCCGGTGAGTTACAAGAAATCTAGAAAACGAACCATGCCAGCTTCATCCGGTAAACGAATTGCAGCCCTTACAGCCGCAGCAGTGTTGATCAGCGGACTTTGTACGTACTATGCGGCGAGAACAAGTGGCGAGCGTCCTGATCGCGCCCACGACCGCAATGGTCGCGCTAGTTTTCTTTCATCCGCGGCCAGTGCTGGCGAGCGGCTAGCAGCTGATCAGATTGAGCATCAGATAACTCTAAAAGATGTTGCTGAATTTTCAGAAAGCCATTCCGGGTTGCTTGCTGACAAGGGTAAGCAACTGCTAAGAGTTGAGCCAAATCCCGCAATAGCTATGAGGTTGCCAACTACACTGGCAAACCAGGAGAAAAATCAGCGGGCAAATGTCGGCGCAGAATTTGCTAATCCTTCACCAACACCGGCGCAAAGTGAGTCGAACAAGAGAATGAGGCACGTTGCCTCTGGTGCACCGACAAGGACCGGTAAAGCGAAGGGCAAGAAGAGCCATCCTGACTCGAATGGGGGTTCCATAGAAGAGATGCTTGAAATTAAGCCGGCCGCAGTGATGGTTGAAGAAAAACCTTTCCCGTCAAATACATCAGACCTTCGGAAGCTAATTGAAAGCAGTTCCCCGCAATCACCTCCTTTGCCGGCATCCACCGACCCAAAACATAAGGTCATCCGGTGGCCCTAATCAACACCTGATGGCTGAAGGAAACGGCCTCAAGAGCGCCATCAAGTTTGGCTCGAATATGCTGATGTCGGCAGTGGGCTCAGTGTTGGGCGTGTTGCTCGTTCGACATACCAATGAGGAAGGCGGGCGAGGAAGGGCTCAAGAGGTTCGTAAAGCAAAAACGTATTGGGCAACTAAAAGCAAAGATAGAAAATGGCCCTAAACTCCCGCTTACTCGAGTATTTGGTCTATTTCCTCATCGCGGTCGCACTGGTTGGCAGTGTGGTCTCAGTCAGGAAATGGTTGACTAAAGTTTAAGCACCTCCATGGGCTGCGGCGGCTCGCTTGTCCATCTCTTCGGCTGAAACATCTTCTTTATGTGTGGCAACGGTCCAAATATGCCCAAAAGGATCCTTTAGCGTGCCGGATCTGTCCCCGTAGAATTGGTCTTTGAGAGGCTGTTCCTGTAAACCACCTGCGGCGACTGCCTGATTGAAGATCTTATCCACGTCCTCGACATAGAGAAGAATACTGACTGGCGTACCTCCCAGAGTTTGCGGACTAACGTAGCCCATGCTCGGATGTTCGTCCGCAAGCATGATTGGTGAGTCGCCAATTTTCAGTTCCGCATGGCCAATCTTACCGTCAGGGCCGGCCATACGAAACAATTCGGTGGCGCCGAATGCCTTTTTGTAAAACTCAATCGCCTCAGCCGCCTTGCTGAGAATCAGATAGGGCGTAACTGAATGGTAGCCCTCAGGAATCGGTTTTACCGTGCTCGTCATCTTGGTTGTCTCCTTTGGATTCGAATTGGATTTCACTAATTATACTCAATTCCCCCTTGGGCAATTTGCTGGTAAACTCAGTGCCTCAATCTCATACTCTGAGGTGGAACATGCCCGAACAACGCGGGAAACAGGCAACACCGGATGTGAAGGCGGAATGGGCTCGCGCTTACGATATTTACCTGAACGCCCCCGGCGATCGTTACGACAAGAAAAACGATCGTACCAAGCGAATCGACCACGTTGCACGAGAAATGAAGCTAACACGTAAGCAGGCAAAACGCCGGGTACGAAATTACGAAGCGTGGCAGCGCAACATCAAAAAGGGTCTTGTGACGCCCTAATCATGAGACCAATCTCGCCCGCAACCTTTCGTTCACAATCTTAGGGTTTGCCTTACCCTGCGAGGCCTTCATGATCTGGCCCACAAAGAATCCAAACACGCTCTCTTTCCCTGAGCGATAGCTCGCGACCTGCTGTGGGTTAGCTGCGAGTACCTGTTCTACGAGCGCATCAATTTCACCAGTGTCACTAACCTGAGTCAGTCCATGCTCTTCGACTATGACGGCAGCTTCCTTACCTGTCTTGAACATCTCTACCAGAACTTCCTTCGCCTGCTTCCCGCTAATGGTACCCTGATCGATCAGCCGCACAAGCGCTGCCAACTGCTCAGCTGAGACAGGTGAGGCACTGGCAAGCAACCCCGCCGTCTCCAGTTCACGCAATAGCTCAGACCTTAGCCAGTTTGCAATGCCCTGTCGGTTTTTCGAGTGGCTTGCTGCCTTCTCATAGTAATCGGCCACTGACCGCTCCGCCGTTAGCTGCGACGCATCGTTGAAGGTCAGTCCATACTCTTCCATGAAACGACGGCGCCGTGCGTCTGGCAATTCCGGCAAGGAGGCGCGCACTTGCTCGATGAACTCATCTGAAACAATCAGTGGCGGAAGATCGGGCTCGGGGAAATAGCGATAATCGTGCGCCTCCTCCTTCGAACGCATCGGTCGCGTTTCCATGGCGTGCTCGTCCCACAGACGAGTCTCCTGAATGAGTCTACCCCCTGACTCAAGCGCCTCAATCTGACGCTTGACCTCAAACTCAATAGCTCGCTGCATGAAACGAACAGAGTTGAGGTTCTTCAATTCGACTTTCGTGCCAAACCTTTCTTCGCCTGCCCTTCGCACTGAAACATTGGCCTCGCAGCGAAGATTTCCCTTCTCCATATCTGCATCCGAGGCGCCAATCCACTGTAGTGCGTGCCGAACATGATTAACATAATCATACGCTTCCCAGGAGGAACGAAAATCAGGTTCAGTTACGATTTCCGCCAGCGGCGTTCCGGCGCGATTCAGATCGATATAAGAAAACCGATCCACACCTGGCAGACCCTCGTGCACGTTCTTGCCTGCGTCTTCCTCGAGATGCAAGCGTGTGATTCTAATCCGTTTGGGACGCCACTCCACCGGATGTCCGGTCGCATCCCGCTCAGCCGTCATAATCTCGAGTTCACCATTCGCGGAGAAGGGCTGATCGTATTGGGAAATTTGGTATCCCTTCGGTAGATCCGGGTAGAAATAATTTTTCCGCGCGAAGATTGATCGATGGTTGATCTGTAAGCTAAGTGCCAGCGCTGCGCGCGCCCCGAGCTCAACGGCGCGCCAATTCAGCACCGGCAAAGCTCCGGGCAATCCCAAGCAGACTGGACAGGTATTTTGATTTGGCTCATCGCCAAACCGCGTAGAACAACCACAAAAGATTTTTGAATCCGTGCTTAGTTGCGCATGAACTTCAAGTCCGATGATAGTTTCCCAACCGTTATTCATGAATCTCCGTCGTAGACTCCTGCCTCCTGCTCCTGCCTCCTGCTCCTGCCTCCTGCTCCTGCCTCCTGCTCCTGCCTCCTGCTCCTGCCTCCTGCTCCTGCCGCGGCACCGCCCCTATTCCCTTAACCAACCTGGCGGTACACCGGCCCGTCTGGCTTCGTCCTCAAGTACACGCCATCGTACAGCGAGTCCATCCCGAGTTGCCCGCAACTCATTCAAGCGCGTGATCAGAAAGGTTTGCTCGTAACCGAAGTCATAAAGTTGATACGGTGAAGTAAAGACCGTTGTGAGTGGGAAACCGAAGCGCGGAGAAAAAATCGGCAGTGCAGAGTTGATGGGTCTCCCAGAGCCGCCTGCAAAAACCTGGCGCCTCGTACCGGGGCTAACACCGAATCGCCCTCCAAACTGATGTCCTGCGGACCCGGTGAACACAGGCGGCCGCCGCTGCGGGCTCAATGCAGGCGCAACTGCGGACCGCCGGAACAAGCTCAAAGGCAGAACGCTGTTAAAGACAGTGAATGACGCGGTTGCACCCGTGAATGGGATTTGCTCGAGTCTATTTCGAAACGAAGCAATTTCCGCGTTCACGACTTCCATTTCAGTTCTGAGCGTGGACGCGCGTGCCCGCCAATAGGTTTCAGATTCCAGCTCTCGCTCGCGTCGTTGCGACAACTCTGCTTCAATTGCCGCAGCCTCCGCGGCGGCCCTTTTCCGCGACTCCTCAAGCGAAGGAAGTCCCAATTCAACCCGTCTCTTCTCATAAACGCGCTCGGCTTGCAGTCGCCTCTGTGCATACGACTCAAGGTCTCGGTTAGTAACGTCATGATTGGCGCCAACTCGGCGTGCGCTAACCTGGCCTTGCGCGGAGATCTTTGGCGCAGCTTGAACGTGAGCAAAAAATGCTCCCGGGGCCTCACGGTTGGCCCGTTCCGTTGCCGCCACATCGATCGAGACCATTTGGATAGTCACCTGAATTCCTGGCGCAGCCTCATATGTCAGGGTGGAGGGGGTGACGGTAAATCGCTCAGATATCTCGACGCGCCGTCCGCTCCGCATAACAAGCGTATAGGCTTGAGTGGCGCCGGCGAGCAATAGCGTGATGGAGAGAATTGCCAGAAAGCGGGTCGCTGCCGGTAATCGAATTGCAGTGTTAGTCATTTTTAAAACTCCCCTAGATGAGGTATCCAACCATGATTTTGCGAGTAATAAGTTTAAGTTAGTATAGCACCGGCCGGAAACTGGCTTCCAACCGGGGAGGACGGAAAAAACTCTTTGCAAACAACTGGACGGGTTTGATATACAATCACATCCATTCGGTTTATTACCCTCTCTTTTTTAGCTGCGGAAGTGTTCCTCGAAGTCCCCGCAGCTCGGTTGTCCAACCTTTTGTCAGAGGAGAACACTACACTAATGGCAAAGACCGTCTGCAAGATTCTCGGCGTTGTCTTCGTGCTGGTTGGAATAGCGGGGTTCGCCGCGCCTGCATTATTGGGCGCACACCTGAATCCACCGCACAATATCGTTCACATTGTCTCAGGTGTGATTGCGCTCTATTTCGCCTTTGCTGGATCGCTTTCCGCCGCCAAGAGTTTCGCGATCGTTTTCGGCGTCGTTTACCTCGCGCTCGGAATCCTCGGCATGGGTATGGGCACCGGAGAGGCACGTATGTGGGACGTGGGGCCACTACATCTGGGAACAGTTGACCACGGTATCCACATTTTGCTGGGCGTCGTCTTCCTCGCCGGGGGCCTGTTTACCAAAAAGGCCGACTGAGCGCGACTTCGCCAGTTTACGCAATCTCAGTTTCAGGTTGCAGGAACAAGTTCGATAACTGACGCCGATGGCGCCACGAACTCCGACTCCTGCAACCTGAATCCATTAGAACCTAATATTTACTCCTGCTCGCGCCACTGTGGCAGGCGCGAGAAATCCATTCTCAAAGTACTTTCGATTGAGAATGTTATCGGCGCCGGCAAACAGAACCATCGTCACACCTTCAGAAACCCTACGCTCATAGCTCCCAAAGAGATCCGCTTTCGTGTAACCACCGAAGTTGAGTTCAACCGTGCGGAAAGGAAAGTTGTTTTCGAAGACAGGAGCAACGTAAGCGCCGGTCACGTTCAGATCCAGGTTGAGTACCAAAGATCGGTAACGCTGATTTAGCATCAATCCGAAAAGGTGTTTGGGAATAACATACTCCGGCGCGAGGCTGCCCGAGGACGCAACACGATCGCTGTTAGTATGAGTGTAGGCAGCTCGAACTTGAAGACCACGTACTGGCGCAGCTTCAAAGAAACTCTCCAGGCCTCGGGCAAGTCCCCCGGGTTCATTGCGGTATCCGCTAAACCGTCCCAAACCGAGCGGATCGGAGCCAAAACTAGTAAAGCCTATTACCCGCTGACGCCTGGTATAGAAATAGGTAACACCGAGCAGCAAGCGTTCTCCCGCCAGCCTTTGATCAATCCCCCCATCGACACTGACCGACTGTTCAGCCTTTAAGGTTGGATCGCCGAAGCGGACCAGCCCGAGGTTAGCAAACGTTCCGGCGCCGAATCGTTCAAACAACGACGGCGCCCGGAAACCGTTGCCCGCGTGAGCGCGAAGTTTCGTCCTGGCCGGGCCAAACAAGTACGCTATCGCGCCATCACCGGTAAGTGAATTGTCCGCATTTAGGTTACCGAGAAACCCTGGACGATCCGCCGCGCTGAGACGAAAGAATTGGCCGCGAGCTGCCAACGATATTTGCAGCCGGTTGTTCAGTAATGAGACCTGGTCCTGCCCGAAAATAGCAAGCGCTCGTTGCCCATCCGTAGTGTTGTTGAAGGCTGCGAACGAGGGTATCGACTGCTGGAAGAATGATTCATGCTCGAGCTCAAATCCAATCGTTGCCAGGTTCGCGCGGCCGAAGCGCATATGCAAACGGCCGTCAAATGTGTCAGTTATTCCCTTGTTGACGTTGATGAACTCAAAATCACCAAACGGATAGAACGAAGTGAACCGCGGATCAATCCTCGGACCATTGTGGTTTCTCCGATTGCTGGAAACACGTTGGTAAGCAATCGTATAGGAAAACTGCTCCGAAAGCTGGTGCGAAAACTTTATCGCCCCCACTAGCAAACGATTGCGTCGGCCCTGATCTGGATTGTTGAAATCAGGTTGAAAGTTTACGCCCGCTTCGGCACGTGGAAATCCCCCTCCCAATGTGAAAGCAGTTGGTAGGGCAAAAGGACTGTCATTGAGGCGTGCATTGGCAGTTGTTCCATAAAATGTTCCGCTTAGGGTAGCGGACGAGCTGGGATTGAATTGGACGCGTCCGGCACCCGCCAAGTTCCCATACTGATCTTCTCCGTCTACCCCGCTGCGGACATCGATCCGGTTCAAACCAAAACTGTAACCCAGGTGATTATTCCCGCCGGATCCCTTGAGGTGTTCGTGGAAGGTTGAAAGTGTCCCTCCTTCTGCGCCTACTTCGAAATGAAGGCGGCCAGCGGGTTCGGCAGGCACGACGTTGATGACTCCGCCAATCGCACTGGTACCATAGATAGACGAGCCTGCACCGCGCAGTATCTCCACTCTTTCAGTGTCCACAGCGACAAGGTCAGTGAGTAACGAAACTGCGGAACCGTTAAGGTCTGAGGCGTCCCGCACTCGCAATCCGTCAAGCAGCACGGCAGTGTCAAAAGTCCGTTGCCCGCGCAAACGTACAGTAGTAAGTGTGCCGGGCGAACCTTGTTGTTGCACACGCGCGCCGGGCACTCCCCGCAAAGACTCCGCTAGGGACAACTCATGCCGCGCTTCGAGCTCTTGCAGGTCAAGAGTGGAAAGCACCTTGCTCACTTCATCGGCCCGTTGGACGGTTCCGCTGGCGGTAATCACCACGGTTTCACTAATTGAAGCGACCTTCAGTTCAAAGCGCAAACGCTTGCTCTCGCCTTGCTTCAGGGTGATACCCGGTGAAGTCACTGAGGAAAAGCCCGGGGCCTCGCATTCGAGCAAGTACTGCCCCGCGGCCAGATTTCTGAATTGAAAGGCGCCATCCGGATCGGTCTCGACTACCATGAATCTGCCATCGCGCGCGCGCAGGCGGACAACGGCACTTGCGATGTTCCCGCCCTGTTCATCGACGACTATTCCTTGAATTGTGGTTGAGGTTTGTGCTGCTGTTAAGTTGGTTAAAAAAAGAAGGACGATCGCAGCGATCGCGGCTGAATATCCCTGAATTGTTCTTTTCATGTTAGCCTCTTTCTGCGGCTGAATCGTCAGCTTCGACCGCGGTCGTGTCTGGATTCGAACTCCGGGGATTATCTGACGTCTGACTCTACATTCTGATCTCTCAAACTCTAGACTCCAGACTCTAGACTCCAGACTCTAGACTCTAGACTCGTTGCGCGCTCGACTTTACACTCACCTGTATGACAGCAAACTTTACCGATCTTGTGAACCTGATGTCACGGCTGCGTTCTCCTGACGGCTGCCCGTGGGATCGTGAGCAAACCTACTCAACCCTTGCTCCCATGCTTTTGGAGGAGGCGTATGAGGCTTTCGAAGCCATCGAGGCAGCTCGCGAGGGCCGGCCTGACGAGTTGCGCGACGAGTTAGGAGATCTTCTTTTTCAAATAGTCTTCTACGCTCAGGTAGCAAAGGAACGAGATGAGTTTTCCATCGACGATGTCACCCACGCGATACACGAAAAGATGGTGCGGCGGCATCCACACGTATTTGGGAATGCACACGCCAGCAATTCGGGCGAAGTCCTGCGGAATTGGGAGGCAATAAAGGCCGAAGAGAAACGGGCTAAAAAGTCAGGCTCCGGGGAACCACCTTTCCTTCTGGAAGGTGTCTCAACAAGGGTTCCAGCGCTGATGGAGGCGCACCAACTCTCCACTAAAGCAGCTCGAGTGGGCTTTGATTGGGAGAAGATTGACGACGTGTTCAAAAAGTTAACTGAGGAGGTTCACGAACTGAGGGCAGCGATGGAGCAGCACCGCACCTCTCAGGCG
>DATEUF010000249.1:0-3618 GCA_035283325.1 Pyrinomonadaceae bacterium
TGCACTCACGACGGGTCACGGGAATGTCGGAGAAGGAGCGCGTTAACTTCGCGCTCCAACAAGTGGAGATGATTTATCCCGGCATCCGTGAGCACTTCGAGGGCGGCGTGACCAAATGCTGGGATGAGGATGAGTGGGCGCTCGGAGCTAGCGCCTACTATAAGCCCGGGCAATTCAGCTCATTGTTGCCACACGTCTCGCGTCCCGAAGGCAGAATTTATTTCGCGGGTGAACACACTTCAGTTTGGATTGACGGCTGGATGCAGGGGGCGCTCGAATCGGGCAACCGTGCGGCGCACGAAGTCAATTCGGCGTTATAAAAGGGTTCGCCACACGTAGTGATGTAAGGTGTTGGACAAGGAGCAAGAAATGAGTCAGGTACATCGCGACTGGCAGCCCTTCGCAAGACGTGTGGTCACGAAGATCTTTTATTAAGGCTGGTGTCTGCCAGTGGTGGCATCGTACTCATGCACTCCGGCCTCGACGAACCGCTCATGACCGCTCAGCAAACCTTGTTCGTCAACGAACAAAAGACTGAACATGCTAAGCTGAGCGTCCGCGAAGCCGGCGAGCCAGTGCGCAGAAAAGTAATCTCGCCACCGGTGCTACAAAGTCGTAGCGCTCATCGATCAGATACTGTCGCTTGCGACCTCCAATCTTGGCCCAAACCGTTCGCAACATAAATGGATGTCTGCTGGAGCCAGCCTCAAGCGATCGGGAAGCAGACAACCAATGAACTAACGGCTTCTCTCGCTCTAAGCCATGCATGATACTCAATACGTTGTTAACTTTAAGGAAAGGAAATCTGATCTTTGCATTAACGAGTTCGCGACGTACAAAGTGTATTCAAAGGAAGCAGCTTCCTTACCTTCTGAACCACTCTTTCTTCTCTCCCCATAACCGAACGCACACCCGTGGGGCGGAACGGAGTGGAGCCACTCGGAGGCTTTGCGGAGAGTTGTGCGGGCGGGCTCTCGTGGCAGAATCGGCCCGCAGAGGGGGAAACTAAATTAAAGCTTCTTGTGGGTTTTAGAAGTGGATGCGAATGTATAGAAGAGGATGCGAATGATTATAGAAGTGAATGCGAATGAGCATCTGCCGCAGGCTTAAGCATCGACTTCAAAAACTCACAGCTCTCGGCGGAATGAAACGGAGTGAAATGAAGCTGAGGCCTTAGTCAATGAGGTTTAGGATTGGATTTCTTCGTTTGTTTCGCGCAGATGCCGTTGCTGCTTTATGCTTGACGTAACGCGTAAGGAAGGCTTATGGTTAAGTTGTGATCCTGAGCTACCGGGACGAACGCACGAGAGGTTTCGCGAGAGGAAAGCGAGTCAGAGCGTTCTTCGGAATTGAACGTGGCGCGCGCTTGAAGCTCGATCGTCTTGAAGCGGCAACTTCAATATTGGATCTGGCAGCGTTGCCCGGGAATCGCTTTGAAGCGCTGAAAGGAAAACGCAAAGGGCAGTACAGTATAAGGATCAACGACCAATGGCGCGTATGCTTCGAATGGCCTGACAAATCGCCAGGGCCAACCAACGTGGAAATTGTTGACTATCATTAGGTGAACGTTATGCCGATAACAGCTATACACCCAGGTGAGCACTTGGCTGAAGAACTAGAGGCGCTCGGAATGAGCGCGGCTGAGTTGGCGCGGCAGCTTAAGGTGCCAACCAACCGTATTACCGGGATTCTGAACGGCCAGCGCGCGATCACCGGTGACACGGCGTTACGTCTGGGTCATTTCTTTGGTACCAGTCCGGAGTTTTGGCTGAATCTGCAAAGTCTCTACGAGTTGCGTGTTGCCGAACAGAAAGCGGGAAAGTCAATCAGGATACTTCCAACGCTCAAGAAGCACGCGCCGGCTCATCCATGAGGCTCATGCTTTCCTCAGCTTGGCTCTCTCAGCCGCCTTTGCACATCACGAGATAGTGGATAGACGAAGATCTGCTTGACGGCGCGTCCGTGGGCCTCATGGCTGCGGTCCATGCGACCTCGTCCACGTGTCTCCCCGAGATAGATCCAGTTGGCCGCCCGGTAGCTTGTGCCGCGAAACTGCGTGTCGATGACTGTCTCCAGAAGCTGCGGGCGGTAGCCGTAAAGTTGTTCCCAGTCATTAGGAAGTTGCCGCGCGCACAAAGAAAGAATCGAGCTCGCCAAATAGCGAACGCAAACCCAGGGCAAGATCAGAAATCGCGAGTTGTTGACCACAAGCTGAAGATTGCGCGACCGTTGTTCATCCGTCCAGCCGATCCAACCATCCCTCGCTGACATCTTCCACGCCGGGCTGGACCATAACATACACGCCAGAATACGGTCTGACTGCGAGCGCACGAAGTACCTGAGATTGGCGCCGACCGGCACTCTGTACCCCAGATAGTGATAGCGTTCGATTAACTCGTTCCATAGACTGCTCTCTGAGCCACTGCGAACAACTGACAAAGACAGAGGAGCGAATTGGCTTACGCTGCCAGTGATTGGCTCTTGCTCTTGGCCGCTTGCGGTGTAAGTCACTACGCGCCGTCCGCCTGGCCCACTCTGTCGTAGTGCTGGTAAACTGAACACGCCCGCGGCGCTCAACTTCTCCAACAGCAACCGGCATTCGTGGTTCTTCAAACGCCCATTCGGTCGCTTCCATTCCAGCAGTTCACAGATAGTGCGCGCGATCTCGGTGAGACTGAGACTGCCGAAATCAGCTACGACTTCGCAGATTAGCTTGATCTCTGCGGCTGAAAAGCTGCGACCACAAAAGGCGAATGGAACAGTGTTGTTCTTTTGAACCATTACGACTCAAACCGACGCAACTTGACAGTCGTGCGGAGAGAGTTGCCAAGAAGTGGGAGCGTGCCTGGGTCTGGTTCTACCAGTCTGATAGTCCAGTTGATAAACGCGGCGACATTCACCACAGCGAAACTGTTGAGTCCGGTGGGCTGAGAGACCGCTTTTGAACTGTCGCTTGGTGGCGTGGCAGTGAGGACAAAGCCCGAGGTATTCCTTTCTCTTAATCAGCCCTGCGCGCCGCGCTCGCTTGAGCACCTCTCGGGAAATGAACGGCCGCAGTTCTTCCGTAGTAGGTTGATCGCCACCATGGCGCACATAGTCGACGATCGAAACGATTTCTTGGTCTGAAACCTTGTGCGCGCCTCGGTCCAGATGCTCGCGCACTACTCGCAAGTACCAAAACGGCAAGTCTTGGGAACGGTCGCCCAACAAGAAATCACAGGCGAGATTATTGGTTGTCTTTGCGAAGCTTCTTCTTATCTCATCGTTCGTCTTCTTGATGGAGCGCTTTTGTTGACTCAAATAAACCTCTTTCACCAAGCTGCCAACGATCGCTTCCGCTTCCGGCAGCAGCCGGCTCTGACCCTTGCCGCCGTTGGGCTTTGCGGGCGTGAGATCGGAAACCCTGCCGCTCTGCTCGTAAAGGGCAAGCTTGCGATAAACCGTCGCCGGATGTACGCCGGCTTCCCGCGCTATCGCCTTAACCATGTCGGCAGTTCTGGGCGTCAGGAGCAAAGGCTGAATCCTGTTGAACCATAACTCGGCGCTGGCCCAATCTTTCTGGTCGATCAAAGTGAGGTCTTTGGCTTCGTTCTTGTGCGGAGCGCATGACAACGGGGG
>DATEUF010000250.1:0-7969 GCA_035283325.1 Pyrinomonadaceae bacterium
GCCCAGGGTCGGCCCTGAAGCGAGGTTGAAGAGCCGTATGTGGGAAAACTGCTTGTACGGTTCTGTGAGGGACGGGGCAGTAATCAGGTGATGGTGCACGTCACCCCCAGCCAGAAAGCACCCCGTCTACTCGACCCCGCCGGTCCTGATAAGCACTCAAGCCATGAAACCAAGACTCAACTAAGAAAATCTCAGGGTCAGGTCAATTACATTCATGCGAATCCGGTCCGAGCTCGGTTGGTTCCTTCAGCAAAGGACTACAAGTGGTCAAGCTTCCGCGCGTTCTATCTGAACTCAGGAGAGCCGCTCGCAGTTGACCATGATTGGTGGTGGCCCGATGATTCTGAGAAACTGTCAAGGGCGGTAAAGAAGTTGGGTTGCACAAATTTTTGGGAGAAGATAGGAGGAAAGTAAGAATAAGAGAGACTTCTTTTCTGAGATTTTCTTCGCTTGAAATAAGTTGAGTCCATCAGGACAGGCGGGTGCAAGCAGCCCTTCCTGACCCTGAGATTATTTAACTTGAGTTGTTGAGTTGCTGGCTTGAATGACTGCCCAAAATGGCGGGTGCAAGCAGCCCTTCCTGACCCTGAGATTATCTGACTTGAGTTGCTCATGATGGTCATGAAAAGTTACTAAACAGGCGAGAAAGTGGCTCCTCCGACCTTGAGCCCACCTTCATCAAGCCTCCTTCACTTTGCCACGGCGTAGCGTGGCCGTAGCATTGAGATTGGCAAGACCTTCCAGGGGAACGACACTGACCACGCGGAAGAAGTGCACGCCATCCATCCAGTCGTAGCTCTTGCCATCCTTGGTGTGTACTGCGACTGAAACTGAATACGTGTCCACGCCCAACCAGCAGTCAAAAGCAAAGGCCACCTCAACAATTTCATCTTTTTGGACCAGCCCCAACTTCAACCCCTTCTGCTCTGTGTTCAGGCCATAGGCATGTATGCCGTGCCGATTGCGAATCAAGAATCCAAAAACAGGATCCATAAGATCGCGGTGAAATCGAACCCGCATTCGAACCACGATCGACTCGCCTGTCTCCAGCATATCGGCGCGTTGTCGTGAGGCATTGAGAATTTCAGCGCTGAGGATTTGAGCGCTGGCATCACCATGCCGAAAAGTGAAACTCAATTCACCACTCTGCTCTCCTGATAATGAGCCTGTTCCATCTCCATCGTGGTCAGATGCCAGTTCCTTACTGCCTGTCGATCCGGCGTTGTAGGCTTCTTCGCGCTCCATGATTATCGCCTGGTAGTGGTTGAGAACGTCAGCTGTCTTGCCGTCCTCAACGAGGCGACCATTGTTGAGGAGTATGGCTCGAGAACAGAGCGCCCGCACCGCTGCAGGATCGTGCGAAACAAAGAGAATGGTAGTGCCGGCTTCTTGCATTCTCTTGATACGATTCAGGCAGCGGTGCTGAAATACGGCGTCACCTACTGAAAGTGCCTCATCTACAATAAGAATTTCAGGATTGGTTGCGATGGCTGTAGCAAATGCTAATCTCACGTACATGCCGCTCGAGTATGTTTTAACCGGCTGGTGTATGAATGGTCCAATTTCAGCGAAGCGTTCGATCTCCGGAAGTGACGCTTCTGCCTCTCTACGACTGAGGCCCATAAGCGCCAGGTTCATAAAAACGTTTTCAACGCCCGTGAAATCCAGATTGAATCCAGCACCCAATTCGAGCAGCGCTGCTACGCGACCTTCAAACCAGACACTCCCGTGTGTCGGCTCCAGAGTCCCCGTGATGATCTGTAACAGCGTAGATTTACCGCTGCCGTTGGCACCCACAATACCGGTTGTCGTGCCGGCTTCGATTTCAAAGCTGACATCACGCAGGGCCCAGAATTCTTCATGCCACTTCCAATGGCCGCGCGTCAGCGACTCTTTTAGCCGATCACCGGGCCGCTCATAGATGCGATATTGCTTTGAGATACGATCAACAGTCAGGGCAAGTGTCATAGGAACGGAGTCTAGAAAGTCTGGAGCCAGGAGTCCAGAGCGTTGGCAATTGCCGATAGTGAGTCTTGAGCCTGCAGTCTAGACTCTAGACTCCAGACTCCAGACTCAATAGACTCTCTCAACCTGTGATCTCTGCGCAAACAGCCCGACGCGCCATCTGGCGACCGCTTTGGGACCTACCAGGGCGCTACGAGTTAATACTGTCGCTCGCGCAGCGCGAACTATTGGCCCGTTACAAAGGATCAGTGCTGGGAATCCTCTGGGCCGTACTCACACCCGTGATAATGATCGCCATATTCACTTTTCTGTTTGCCGGTGTGTTTGGAGCGCGCTTTGGTTCGAGCGGCTCACCTTGGGATTACGCGCTCTATCTTTTTTGTGGCCTCTTGCCCTGGAACATGTTTCAGGATACCTTGCAGCAATCAGCCTCGACTATTGTTAACCACGCTAATCTAGTCAAACGGGTCGTGTTCCCGCTGGAGACCCTGCCTCCGGCTCAAACGCTCTCTTGTTTGGCAAACCAGTTGTTCGGCACGGTTGCTCTGTTGCTTGCCGCACTGCTCCTCGGGCACCCATTGCACTTGACAAGCCTCTGGCTGCCCGTTCTGCTATTGCCGCAACTAGTATTCACGCTGGGCGCCGCATGGTTGATTGCCTCGCTCGGAGTTTTTCTGCGAGACATCACACAGGGCATTGCATTGTTTCTCATGGCGTGGATGTATCTGACCCCTATCATGTATCCAGAGTCGATCGTCCCGGAGCGGTATCGGTCCATCATCAATTTGAATCCCTTTACACCGCTCGTCAGAAATTATCGTCTCTTGCTGCTCGAGGGATCAGGCCCTGAATGGAAGGGGCTCGCGTATTTCACCACCTTTGCAATAGTGAGCTTTATTTTTGGTTATTGGTGGTTTGCAAAAACACGCAAAAACTTTGCTGACGTGATTTGAGGATCTCTTCATTCATCATTTGGTTACGGAGGCTTTTGAGAGATGATCAATCAAAGTGTCGCGTTCTATCGCTGGGAGGATATGCCGATAGAAAAGGTCTCAGACGTGCTCGAGCGCCGCTTGATCACAGGGGATCGCATCATGTTGACGCATGTCTACCTAAAGAAAGGGAGTATTGTCCCCCGACACTCCCATGAGAACGAACAGATTACTTACATACTGGAAGGCGGGCTGCGTTTTTGGATCGGTAGCGATGAGGCGGAAATGATCGACGTAAGGGCGGGCGAGGTACTGCACATACCCTCCTTTGTGGAACATAAGGCTGAAGCTCTGGAGGACACGGTGGATGTTGACGTGTTTAGCCCTCCAAGACAGGACTGGTTGGACAAGACTGACGACTATTTGAGGCAGAAGCGGGACGAGTGATGAGTGATGAGTGATGAGTACTGAGTACTGAGTACTGAGGATTGAGAAGTGCGGTAATTAAACTATGGATCTTGGACTGAAGAATAAGATCGCGTTGGTAGCGGCAGCGAGTCAGGGGCTGGGCCGAGCGGTTGCTGAAGAACTTGCCGGTGAAGGAACTTCACTTGTGCTTTGTGCGCGTGGCGTGGAAACACTCAAGCAGACTGCCGATCAGATTCGGGAGAAGACGGGCGCCACGGTGCTGGCAGTTCCGGCTGATGTCGCCAATGCAGCGGATGTTAGGAACCTGGTGAGACGCGGCCTCGAAGAATTCGGCCACATCGATATTTTGGTGACTAACGCCGGTGGCCCACCGACTGGCCAATTCGAGAGCCTGACCAATGAGACATGGGAAGCAGCGATGCGTTTGACACTCTTCAGCACGCTTGAGCTTACCCGGCAGGTGCTCCCGGGAATGAAAGAGCAGTGTTGGGGGCGTATCCTGAATATCACTTCCATTGCGGTAAAGCAGCCGGTGGAAAACCTGATGCTTTCCAATAGTCTGCGTGCAGCAGTAACCGGCTTTGCGCGGACCCTGGCTAACGAGGTAGCCAAATACGGAATTACCGTCAACAACATTCTGCCCGGATACACGCTCACCGATCGGGTCGAGGAACTAGCTGAGACGCTCGCTCAGAAGGAAGGCATTAAAGCAAATGAGATTTTGGAAAGATGGCAGCAAGAAATTCCGATGAGGCGCTTAGGCCAGCCGCGCGAGTTTGCGGCGCTGGCAGCCTTCCTGGTCTCGGAACGCGCCAGCTACATCACGGGTACATCAATGCAGGTGGATGGCGGGTGGATAAAGTCGCTATTGTAGGCGCGGCACACGGAGGAGACTGTCTCAAAACTTGGAGAAATCCGCAGATTACGCCGATTACGCAGACAAAAGGCAAAAAATCACTGGCAGTGACGAGAGAATCCCTACTCCCTTACCTTCCTAATCTGCGTAATCTGCGAAATCTGTGGATTGTAGTTAGTTTTGAGACGGCCTCCACGGAGGGCCGCCCCTACAGATTAATCTCTGGGTCCTCTTTCGCGGCGCCGGCGCCTCGTTTCTTCCCGGTGTTGTTGAAATTTCTGCCATTGCTCAGGCGTAAGCACTTTCTGCAAACGCTCGTCGGTTTGTCGGCGGATCTCTTCAAACCGTGGCTCTGATTCTTTTCTCAAGTTCTGGAACTGCTCTCGTGTTTCGCTAAATATCTGGTGTACCTGCTCTCGTTGCGCGGGGGTAAGTTCTAGGCGATCCAGCATCTGTTCGAGTCGGTCGCGGCGGTCCCTTGGTACCCAATCACCGCGCCATCGATGATAAACGTTGAAGGCGAGCGAACCGCCAGCAAAGCCTAACAGAAAGATGAGCACCGTTATGAGGCGAACCTGCCATTTGCTTTTTGTGCTGTTGTCCATGGCTATTTCATCGCCTCCTCTTCACCTTCGTACAGGGTTGAATAAATCTGGCTGTCGGATACTTGATCTTCTGAGAGTTGACTCTGATTAAAGTACAGATCCTCCGCTGAATAGGCATTTGCACTTGAGTTAGCTACCTCAGGTGACAGGGTTACCTCGGGCCCCACAAAGCTCAGCATCGCCAGCATCGCCACTGTTGCCGCCATTGACGAAACCAGTGCGCCCGCCGACCGCCACAGTTTCACTAAAACCCGGCCCTTATTCTCGCTCTCGCGTTCCCTCCACAGGGCTAAGACACGGGTCTTGAAGAATGGAGAAGGAGAGAACGATTGGGCCGTTCGTTCCTTAAGCAACAGAGCTGAAATTTCGGCAACTTGATAGGCCTGCCGGCAGGTAAGACAGGTATCCACGTGCATCTGAATCACGTGCAACTCCTGCTCGTTGAAGCTACTAAACGGCTTGCTTTCCAATATGCTGATGATGTGATTCTCTTTCATCTTACGTCCTACTCATTGCCTGTTGCTCGCTTGCCCGACAACAAGCGTTCTAGAGACTTGCGCATTCGTCCGCGTGCGCGAAAAGCCTTGACCTTAACTTTTGACTCTGACCAACCGGTTGCCTTCGCGACCTCCTTTATTGTTGCATCCTCGCCATCAATCATTGTCAAAACCAACTGATCGTCGGGAGGCAAAGTCCGCAAGAGGCGATCCGCAAGATCTGCAGCTACGCGGCCTCGCTCATCCGAATGATGACGTTCGCTCGCTACATCCGCCAGTTGCTTATCGAGCCAGGTACTCTCGTCCTCGGTTAGATCCGACACGGATAATTCTGGCCGGCGGCTTGAACTTCTCAGGATGTTCAAGCAAGTGTTGGTTGCCACCCTCGTCAACCAACCTTCCAACGAACCCCTTCCCTCGAAGCTGTCGAGTTCAGTGAATGCTTTCAAAAAAACTTCCTGCGCGGCCTCTTCGACTAGGCTCTGCTGCCGGAAGAAGCGGCTGGCAACTTTAAACACGCGCGGACCGAAACGGTGGATTATTTCCCCAAAGGCAGACTCATCACCGGCCCGCGCGAGACGTGCCAATTCCAACTCGGAGGCCTGTCCGTAGTTCTCCGGCAGGAACGGCTCCTCATAAGAGTTTGAGCAGCGGACCGGAAGCCAGGTCTGACAGCTTGGCTATTTGCGCAAGCTGGCGGCCTGAGTTGCTTCAGGCCCGCTGTACCTCAGTGTATTTACTGAACCTGATGCTCGCGGCGTTGTTCCCTCTTGGATTTAAACTCCGCGCGCTTCTGTTCCAGTTGTGTTTTCTGCTCCGCCGTTAAAACGGTGAGCATCTCCTGATGCAGCTTGAAGCGCTCGCCCATTAGCTTGGCTTCAAGGCCTGCGGCTTCCTGCAGCTTCTGCGTTGCCAGTGCTTCGTTAAACGTATTTCCCTCGCTGGCCTGATGCAACTCCTGGCGTTTCGCCCGCAGTTGCTCACGTAGCGACTTGGTACGTTCGCCAAAACTCTCGTGGATCTGCTTCATTCGGGTCTTCTGATCTTCGGTCAGGTTAAGCTGGCCAAACATCTGACCGCGCCCAAAGCCACCGCGAGGTCCGTGTACGCCTTTGCCGCGACCACCTTTACCGCGACCGTGCCACTCTGCACCCGCGGGCTTCTGGCTATTTTGATCGCCTCCTGTCGTTTGCGCCAGGATAATCGGGACAGCCAGAACAATGCTCGATAGGGAGACTAGTGCGAGCGTCTGAAACTTACCTAGTTTTTTCATCTTATTCTAACTCCTGTTTTCTAACTTTTCTTAGAAGGCTCCACTAGCCTCCCGCTTGATCAGACACGCAAAAGGGTGAAAAGGTTACAGGCTGCGGGGGGCAGGAGCAGGAGGCAGGAGCCTGGGAGCGCAGGCATCCTTGCCTGCTGAGGAGGACAGGTGGCAGGCAGGAGCCTGGGAGCGCAGCATCCTTGCCTGCTGAGGAGGACAGGTGGCAGGTAGGAGCCTGGGAGCGCAGCATCTTTGCCTGCCGAGGCCAAAATCCCCAAATAATCCAAGTCGATTGCCCGAACTTTAACCCCGCACTTGCTCGTACAAAATGTTTGATGCGCATTGCAGCATGTAACCATCCGGATGTTCCGCGTGTCTTATAGATTCTGGGCGGCAGATTCTGGGAAGCAGCCGGGTGGCTAATACAGCGCAGTCTCTGGGGACAAATAGAGTGAGCCATTTTCTATATTCTTTTTGCCTGATTCTCGCATTAACAATCTTCGCCGTCGCTTCGGCGTCGGGGCAAAATGTTTCGGGAGCGAAAATCGTTTCATCGTCGAAAGCTGCTCTGGTGGACTCGACTGAGAAGTACAAGGCAAGTTCAAGGGAATTGCTGCGACTTCAGGAGGAAGAGGTGAAGAAGGCCACCGAGAAGTTAGAGCAGACCCGGCAACTGGTTGCCGAAGGTCTTGTTGCCCGGCGCGAACTAACTGAAAACGAGCAGGCGCTCGCGAATTTGCGGGCGAAGGTTACTGCCACGCGCCAGGGTCTGGCGGATGCCGACCGCACCATCGCGGAAGTAATAGCGGCGGAAGAATCTGAAAAATCTCTGCAACTCAAGACCACAAAGTCTCTGACAAGACTGACGATTCTCCGTTACAACAGCTCAGGGCCCTGGTCATTGACAAATCTTGCGGGCGTGCAGTCGTTCTTTTCGTCCACCTTTGGCCGGGCACTGCCAATCAGTGCGTTCGGGCAAAGTGCTACCCACAACCAGCTTGGTTGGAATCATCGCAATTCTGTCGATGTTGGGGTACATCCGGATAGTGCTGAAGGCAAAGCTCTTCTCAGCTACCTGCAAAGCCACAGAATTCCATTTCTAGCCTTTCGAGGAGCCATTCCCGGCGTGGCTACCGGTCCTCATATTCACATCGGCAATCCATCATCACGGCTGTAGTTAATGTCTCAACTGTGAAAGTCTCTGGGTGGGATTGGCTCACAGCCGCTGTAACTATTCATGCCAAGAAAGGCAAAGCTCAACTGAGAAAGTCTCTGGGTTGGGAAGGGCTGCTTGCAGGGAACCTGGCGATGGTTCCGAATTAAGAGGGTGAAAGTCCCTCCAGGACAAGGAATAGTCAACCATCCTGTATTCACATCGAAGAGCGTAACACCAGCTATGAAGTAATTAGGCACCCGCTTGG
>DATEUF010000251.1:0-80193 GCA_035283325.1 Pyrinomonadaceae bacterium
CATCTGATAACCAAACCTGCTGTCCCGCGACGTCAAAGTCGTTCTCTATATCCCACTGCTTTCGATTGATAGAAGCTATCACTGGAAGGTCAACCAAGGGCACGCGAAATAATTCCATCAAGTCGAGCGCGAGAGGCGGCGCCTGAGAACGTGGCCGATGAAAGAAACCGAGCGAGGGATCGAGCCCAACGATCATGATCGCATTCATTACGTCCTTTAGCAGCAGGGCATAGCCAAATGATAGCAAGGCATTGCATCGATCTCGGGGCGGACGCCGATTACGGCCATCCGGTTTCATTTCTTCGCCAGCCTCAGGGACGATGAGATCCGGAAGAGCGCGGAAATAGTACGCGCCGATACTTCCCTCGTAACCTCGCAATGAATCAATGCTCGTACCGCGCAACATTGGTGACAGAAGCTTTCGAATAGCTTTGATGGAATTATGCATCTCTGCCGTCGAGCGTGCAGTTTCACGGCTCGTCCTTAACAGGAAACTCAATTGTCCCCGCGCTCTCGCCTCAGCTAGACGTATAGCCAATTGCAGACACAAGTGTGCATCTGTGAATGCGCGGTACTGGCGAATGCGTCTCTGCACCGATCCAGTTCCCGAAACCCATGCGCCCGAATAGCGGCCGCCAGTCGTGATCCAATGCACGCCGATCTCCTGTTGCCCGCACATCCGCAAAGCTTGTGTACTGATCTGCGCGAATCCGTGTAGAACGATCTGTCCAATCTCGCGACTGGGATGCAATTGTGGCGCTTCACCCAGCACCGATACTTCTAAGCGATCGCCCTTGCGCCCGATACGCGCACCCTGACTGAGTACGTGAAGGGTGCGGCGATCATCATCGGCGGGGAAGAGACTGAGTTGTTTGATCTCATGGGCTTCCGGCGGCAATTCGGATAACATTGAGGCAAGGCGAGCTTCCTCCGGCAAACACACTGGCGCCAGCGAACACTTGACGCACAAACGCTCATTCTCAGTAACCGGCGGACGCTCGATGCTGCTTTGCAAAATTCGCGCGCGCTTGATTGCAGTTTTGAGATCATCGTATGCCGCATCATCAATCGGCACGCGCACCATCACGTTGTCGGCGTGATAGCGTATACGTCCTTCGGTGATTTCCCGACCGCTGTGTTCCGCAAGCAACGCGGCGTAAGCAATCACTTGCAGGCGATCGCTGGCCCACGCTTCCGGCTTGTTGTCCGCAGAGCGCGCCGACCGGCCCCGCTTGTGCTCGTAAGGAATAAGCATTCCGTCGCGGCGACGTATGCAATCAACCTTCCCGGTCAGTCCCCAATTCTCACTCTCCAGCGAAAGTCGCAGCGGCTCGCCATCGCTCTCGTCGTAGCGCAAGCTGTCAGCTTGCGTTCGCTTCGCATCTGAGCCCTCCCCAACAGTCTCGCTAATCCCCTTATCTGCATCGTCGCTCAACTTTTCCCAAGGTGCCTCTTGACTTTCTTTCGCAGCCCCTGACCTCCTCTTCCGCCGCGCGACGTCGGGTTGAGCTAATACGCTGCCCTTTCGCGCGCGCTGGTCCTCTTTCTTCTCGATTTCGACATGCAGCCGCCTTCCCGCGTACACGCGCTCATCAGCCACACGCATCTCTTCTACCTCTTCGAGATAGAAGAGTCGCTCGCAATACTCGAGCGCGTGCAGCGACATGATGCGCAGTGGCTCAGCCATTTTGGGAGTGCGGCGACTCGTCGCCGCTTTGCATGTCAGCCAGCTGTTCGCCTATTGACGCACGTTTCCGATCTTCTTTGGGGGTCACAAATTGTGACGTCCAAATCTGGAATTCAGACGCGTCAAGAACAAACATAAAGTCGTCGGGGAAGCGTTCAAGATTTCGGCGCACCGCCTGCTTGAGTGCCCTTGTCGGTATACCGTAGAGCACAGCTAAATCGCGATCCAGCATAACGTCTGACACGCGACTTCTGATCTCTCACTGTTTGCGCGACATGATGCGTAGGGGCTCAGCCATTTGTAGTGCGGCGAGTTCTCGCCGCTTTGGTTTGCTCTCTATCAGTTCAAATCATTTTGCATGAAAGCCGAACTGCTTTCGCTTCGGCTTGGCGACGTACATTGCTTCCCGCTGTTCATTCATGTCAGTAGTCAGCTACAATCGAGATCATGAAAAGAAGAGTCCTGTTATATCCCGGCGAAGACGGTTTCATCGTCGCGGAAGTTCCTAGCCTTCCCGGATGCATCAGCCAGGGCCAAACACGTGACGAAGCTCTTGCTAATGTGCGCGAAGCGATTTTGTTGCATGAGGAAGCTTTGCGCGAACGCGGTGAGCCAGTGCCAGAAGACCGTGTGGAGTTGGTTGAGGTCGCCGCGTGAGCAAGCTGCCCGTGGTTTCGGGCGCGGAGTGTGTTAAAGCGCTCGGCAAGATTGGTTTTGAAGTTTTTAGACGAAGGGGCAGCCACATCGTTCTGGTGCGCAAATCTCCTCCCGCGCAAACCACCATTCCAAACCACAAGGAACTCGATCGCGGCACCCTCCGCGCGATCATTCGCCAAACTGGTCTGACTGTGGAAGAGTTTGTGGCACTGCTTTAACATTTCGCCTTGCCGTCCTTGGACTTCTGACAGGTTCATCTCAGGTCCCGATGGTTCTGCGAACTGGTCACAATTTGTGAGTGGTTCAGTTCCTCTGACTCTCGGTGTTAGCTGAAACATTGAATCCTCTGAAGATCGCTCTCGATTTCGCCGCACCGCCTGATTTAGCGCCGTAGTAATCACTTGATAAAGCGCAGCCAGATCAAAATCCAGCATTACTCTTTCGCCGCGGATTGAGAAGATTGCTTGCTCAATTTGGTCGACCGGAATTCTTGCGAGCGAATTATTCATCGGAAGTCAGTTGGAGATCACGATTAGTGATCTCCACTCCTCAAACTCAGATCTCCTTCCTCAATGCGGTCGACCGGAAGTCTGACGAGTGATTCTTTGATGCGAGATTTCTTTTGAGGTGACAATTCTATGACCTTATCGACAGGCTGGAACCTTGGATCGCTCTTCAGGAGATTAGCGGCATAGCCGAGCCCGTATCCAGGGGAACGCATAAATCCGCGATACGCGGACGCTAATCTTGATCTAGCCGACGCGTTGGTCGCAGCCATAACTGAACATTTGAACATCAAGCGCCTGCCTTATACTCGAATCGAGAAAATTTCTAATTGATCCATCCACAGCATTTAAGCCAGTTTCGAACTTCTCCTTTGTTTCTCGTATCATCTCGCGCATACACATACTCATTGGCCACCCGCATGTCCCCCACCTCTTCGAGATAGAACAGCAGCTCCGAATAGGCGAGGCGTGAAGGCACATAATGCCCGCATAATGCCCGGTTGCTCAGCCATGAGAATAGTAAGAAACTAACTCGGCCTGGGATCCTTTATTTCGATCCACTCCCAATCCGACGTGCCCGGTGATTCAATGATAGCAGACCCTCTTTGCTCCAATTCAAATCGCTGCCAGCGCGTCCAAGCTGAACCGGTGTGATCGACCCAAATAGGTAATTCGATCGAGCCCGTCTCGCTTGGCAACAACCGATGCCACTTACCTTCAGGCTTAGTGCATAGGTGCAAGTCGTTGACTGCATCATCGCTCAAGCCGAGTGATAGAACGCCGTAACGATTGATCTTCTCCGGCGATTCCAACGCTTGCTTAATTCGGTCTTCTAAACCGCCTAATGCATTGCTTCCACTGTCGCCCAACGGTCTGTTGGCTGACTCTTGCGAAGAATCTACCCAGCACAGGAACTCTAATCCGCAAACGGTCTCGACGTAATCCGGCTTTGCACCCTCCTTGCCGCCAACACCGTATTTGAACCTACTTAACTTACGAAGTGTCGTTGCCACAGGCGGCAAGCATTGCCCTTCGCAAACTTTGTCATCCAATCGGCATTTATAGGCGAAAGCAATCCGAACCTCAGAGTGCCGGCGTCGAAAACGTTCGCCAATCAAAGACAACAACATGCCATAGACCGTCGCCGGTGGCGGCAGGGGATACGTCTCGGCGAAAGATCGCGCGTAGGACTTTCGGAAGCTTGCGTAGGGAACGTTGATATACAGACTTACCATGTGGCCTCTATTTCGTCTGGGCAGAAAGCTTTTGTAGTTCGGCAATTTGGCGCTTAGCTTCTTCCAAGGCCTCCTTCGCTCCAAACCCAAAACGAACTCCGTCCCGCTTCCGTGACGCCCGAACTCCAAGCTCTTCGAGTGTGAGTCCATTAGCCGAATCTGCTAGCTCGCCGCCTACGATCAATCCTTCGGTCGGGATATCTCCGCGCCGAACGCGATCAACTAGCTTCGTTACACTAAATGATCCATTGTCCGCGTCGACTTCGAAGCAATTCTGAATTCTGGAGGAGTGGGCATTGGTGACGCGCAGCACGATTGAATCTGGCGAGAAATCGTAGGCAAATCGTGCGTGGTTTCCTGCGACTGGCGGCGGATCAAGAATCGCGTCAAGCAGTGGATCGACGTGATCTGGATCGATAACGTTGTTGAGGTTCAGGCCGAAAAAGTACTGGTATTCCGTCGTATGCATTTCGGCATTGTAAAGGGAAAGCTCGCCTTTTGTTTTCTTGCCGCTTACGCAATTGAATGAGAGTTCGCCACGATATGGCCGCAGAGATATGGCGCGCCCGATCGCGAGGGGGCTCGACCAGATTTTTGCGCCCTTTTCTGCGTCCTCTTTCTCCTCCTGACCCCGTTTAGCTACCATGAATCCCATTATGTCGTCGTCTATGTAGACCTCGCCGTTGCTCTTGCTTATGTACTTCAGCGTCTTCTCATCTTGTTCAACCTTCCAGTACTCACGTTTCTCATCAGCCTCCGTGTTGTATCGCAATTCATACTTGCCTCGATCGTATATGTACTTGCGGTTGACATTGAGTCCCTGCAACTGAAACCGATACCTCAAAGCAAATCGGATTGCCTCAGCAGAGACAGTTGTATGAACATCCTCACCCAGAAAGATCTTTTGCAGAGTTGTTGTATTTCCTCCGAGCGTGTCGCCCCGATTGTTTGCTGCGACCTGTTCTCCACTAGTGAGAACAGTTCCATACAGATAGTTGGTTGCCATTGGTTTGATCTCCTTTTGGCGTAAATTGGTCCTTGTCGTAGGTCAAGAGGGCGAAGAGACACAGGTTTTGAAACCGGTCGAAATTGCGCGGGTTGAAGATGAAGGCTCTAACACGCTCTTCGCCTTTGCGAAGCGGGGGTAACGGTCCGCCTTTCGTGGCGTTTGCACAAAACCGCAAGAACCACGTCGCGAGCTGTTCGCTTGTCTTGATTCGCAGAATTTCATTCCGCATACGCTCCTGTCTGTCTGAAAAGAGGTCTGACGCATCGAATCCCTCGCGTTCAGCTCTTTCTCCCATGGCGCCCATTGTTCGGTTCCAAGCCTTGTGAAAGATGTCAATGATTAATTGATCATCCGTGTCTCTGACTTCCTCTTTAATCATTCGAAGCCCCTCCCTTACATTCTTAGCAAGCATTTGTTTGAAGTCCTTCTCGTTATTGACCAAAGTATTGAACTTCGCACACCAATGCCGTTTCGGTTCAGCCGCTAGATTGCCGGCTATAAGCGCCGGCACATAATTGTTCAACCACACTTGCGTCTCGTCCTTACGATTCTTGTGAGTTCTATGACCCCCCAAGTACTGATTGGCGGCGAGAAATACATTGAGTTCTGGATAGTTGTCCCTAAGCCTGGCGATCATGCTTCGGTTGAACTGCTTCTTATCCCAGGCGACTTTTGTCATTGTTATCGCCAGACACCCTTTCACGCCTTTTTCTCGCGTTACATCAAAAGCCTTGAGATCGATCAGAAACCTCAACGCCGCTTCCTCTGCGCCACCAACGATATGGCCAAGATACGAATCGGTAAGACGTTCTGTCCCACGGCCCACCCCTGCAATATTGTGAAGCGATCTTGCGAAAGCGCGCAGATCGGTAACATCAGGAATGACGATGCAGGAGTGCATGTTCTTTTTCGGATCTCGTGGGCGGATCAGGAAAGTGGCACTGGCTACCACGAGAAACAGCAAGAGGAATGCGTCGGGCGTAGAAGCTTCTAGAGCGCGAGCACCCTTTTGAGCTCCTGGTATAAGCCACTGCATAAGCTCCACCCGCGCCGCACCGTCCTTGATCACCACTTTCATTTTGTCGTCGGCTGATTGGTGAAAGTAGCTGTTGACCGGTTGATACATAAAAATCTGTGGCTCATCGTCATCAGGCGATTTGATGGTATATGGCGTCCCCTTTTTCTCTGCCCTCCGCGAATCCTTACTTTGGAGAAACGTCTTCATCACCCCATCATGGACTGCCAACCGCAGGCCACGTTGATCTTCTCGAATGTTTTGTCCAATCAATTCAATAAGGCCTTCGTCAGTGCGCTTGAAAGACGCCGCAAGGATTCGGCGCAAAACCTCCTTCGTGGGAAGTCCGTTTGCCCAAGAGAGTTCAACCGTATCGCCTGTGAGGGTTGCCGCGATTCCAGCCGGAGGATCGACGTCGTTGTCTTCATCTTGCCAAGCCCTCACTGTGGCGGCGAGTCCACCGAGGGCGGCACGATGGTAGATTGTGTAACCAGGATCGCTCAGTCGGTAAATAAGAGGATTTGGCAACTCGTAACTTGCCTTTTCGCGTCGGCGTGTTTTTGAGGGCACTTTTGCAAACTTGGACTTTTTCGCTTGGCTTTTCATTTTCAGTCCATCCATTCTGCTCCGGTTCCTTCCTTCGTCTTTGGGTCGTAGTCATAATGGACTCTGTCGCGAGGTGCTTCGCGAACCGTGCCCACGCGTGGCCAACGCAAGACCTCAGGTTTGAAAGGAATCGCAACCTCATGCTTGCGAATCCAATTACGCGATGGTTCACCGTTTGGCGCAAAGTCGTCGCACTTCTCAACGTCATCTTGCAGAACGACGCTCACCGTGTAGCCATCGACGCGCGTTTCACCAGGGCGAGTGCGCCACAGCCCTGAAAAGAAACACGCGTTTCTTTCTGCGCGCCTCATGAGTTTCTCAAGATCTGCTTGCGTGCTTTCAAGACTGGCAAAAGCCTCCGCAAGATCCCTTTGACTGAGAGCATTGCCGCGATCCCGTAGCCTTTCCAGCCATTTCCAGGCAAGATCGATTTCATCCTTTTCATAAGGCAAGGGCTTCGCTTGTTCGTCTGTCGGAAGCGAGAGAACCAGCGCTGGCTTAGGCTGTCTCAATTCCTCAGAATCACTCGGCGTGACGCGTCTGTTGAGCCGACCCATTCGTTGAATCAATGCAGGCACTGGAGCGATATCCGTAATGAGTAAATCGGCTGATAAATCAAGGGACATCTCGGCAACTTGCGTTGCAACCAAAATAGCCGCGCGATCTTCGCAGTTGTAAACGTCAATAACTCGACGGTGCCGGTGACTTCGATCAAGATAGCGAAACCGCGAGTGATATACATTGATGTCCGCGCGTCTCCGGAATCTCTCTCGGCAGTTGCGATATGATGCGTTTGCTCGTTCAACGCGATTGCAAACCCAGAGAACCTTGCCGCCTTGACGCACACAGTCCTCAATAGATGCATCTATGTCTTCAACGCTTACCTTCTCACGAACGACGTAACGCCTTAGATTCTCGAACGCGGGCGGTCCCTCGATGATGTGTTCATCGTTGAGGTCAGGGCGAGCGTGGCAAATAGCTCGCAACCGTCCTTCTGGTAGCGATGCTGTCATCAGGAGAATTGGCAGGTTAGGAAAGTTCCTCAGGAACACAAGAAGATGGCCGAAAAGCCGATCATCGTAGGCGTGAATTTCGTCGAAGACAATCGCGCCACTCAGGATCGCCGGAAGACTATAGATGCCTCGACGCGCGTTTGCCATTAAGCCCAACAATGTATCAGTGGTACAAACGACGAGCGGGGTGCTCCAGAGTTCCAGCGATTCGATGCGATCGCGCATCTCCGCCAATGCTTGACGCGCGGCTCGCTGCTGGTCAGCATCCGTCCCCGTCGCGCTTTCTTGAGGGACAATTTGTGCAATCTCCATCAAGTCAACATCTCTGCGTGAGTGAATTAATGCTGTATCGTGGATTCCAGATTCAAGCGCATAATCCTTGTAATGCTCCGTGGTCGTGCCGGTCGTCGGAAGACAAAAAAATAGGCGAAAATTATTTCGGCCTTCACGTGAATAACACGCACACCATTCTTTTGCCCACTTATATGCGGCGATGCTCTTGCCGGAACCACAGCCAGCTCTTGCGACCGTTAGGAACGCCAGATCGCTTGCACATTGAGCAACTCTTGCTTGGAAGATATCGCGCTCGTCAACATTGTTTCGTTCTAAGGTTGAATCGTTACTTGCGGTCGGGCGTACTTGCTTGACTGAACTTATCAGTCGCTTTTGCGCTAGCTCATCAAGTTCCTTGACTGTTAATCCTACCGATAGCTTTTCGTGAACGAAACGCTTGACATAGTCCGATCGTGAGTGTCCTTTCCTGTATTCATCTTTCGCAACGGCGCTGGCAGCGACATCCGCAGCGATTCCAAAGGCTTTAATCAATGCAAGCATGCGGCGCAAAGAAGGCTGCCCGAATTCTGATTTCAGCTCCTCGAAGTCGTATTTCATATCCCTAATGGATTCAAACCCGCCAAGTTCAGAGGAACGGTCTGCTTCACGGCTGGAATAGGCAAATACCACGTCGCTCCCGAACTCATCGGGTTCATCTACTTTCATGGATTCGCTCATCTCCGCCAAAATAGCTTTGAAGTCGTCATGCGTGACATGCACTGTGAGCCGGTTACAATGTTCTGGCTTTGTATCTTCGTCAAACTTGCGGTGATGTCCGATTGCACCCCAAAGCGACATCAGACGTAAAGTGTTTGGTAAAGGCAAGCCTTTGAACCAATGCGCCAACGGAAGGGAAGCAATCCAGACGAGCGCTCCCGAAATGGCCTCATGTCTCATTAATTGTTTGCGCGACTCGAAAGGATTGGTAACCATTTCCTGAAAGTGGTCGCTAGCTTTGCCCAAATCCTGGATCCAGCCATTAAGTCGCAGAGCGTACCGGAAGTCTCCTAATAAGTTCCCGTCGAGGCCGGCACTCTGCAAGGCGGGACTACCAGCGATCGAAGACAAGGCATCACACGCTGTCGCAACGTCGCGACTGTGTTGCGTCAGCAACGCGTAACTTGGCGGCCGATCCTTGTGCCGAGTATGGTCATAGGATTTGGCTAGCAAACAATCCACGCAAACTACTCTTCTGAGGTACTGGCATTCAAAATCGGATTGAAAATTCCGCAGCCCATGGCGCGGCGGCTAAAGATGCTTTGCCATCTAACGGAACCATCTTCGGGCGAGGTGACCTTTACCGCACCGGCTTGGAGAAGGAGTGAGTCTTCGTCGTTCAAATCGTGAACAGCAACAGAGAAACCGACCACCAACTTGCCGTGGATAGTAACGATGCGGCGGCGGTAGCGGAAATCAAATTTCGAGTTTTGAGTTTCGACTTTTCGATTGTCAGCCGAGCGCAAACTGGCAGTTTGCGCTACATCGCATGGTAGTTCGACGCGACCCCTTATGCCGAACTGATCGAGTTTTCGCTTGATAGCTTCAAGGAATGGTTCCGGTTCGGTGAACTTCTTAATTGTTACCACGCGCGCATAGAGCGAAGGGGCGGGTTCAAGCGGACGCGCTAGCGGGAGACCAAGACGAATCTGGTGGCTGCTGATGTCCAGCCGTTTGCCGGCGAGTGGCAGCACGTCGCGGTAATGCTCCGCAGGAATACGCAGATGCAAGCTAGCACCCCGTTCGGCAAGACTGATTAAACCCCGGCCAGAAGGGAAGCCACTGATCAGTTCGATTCCGAGCCAATCGATGCCGTGGAGTGCAGAAGAAGATTTCGAAACGGCAGAGTACAGCAAGTATCCATGGTCCGCCGGCAACTGCTTCCCACTGAGCGCGAAGCTCACGTTAATACACGAATGCTGGTTTAAATCATGGATCCTTGAGGGTACAGGATCGATCATTGATGAGGTCTCCATAGTGGATGGAAAACCAACAGAACGAGTTGGAATGTGATTCTGCTTCTACGTGCGAGGTAAAACTAAGTTTATACTTCTGTTAACTGATACGCAAGACAGGCAGGAAACGGAGGCTGTTATCGCCCAGGTAGGGGAAGCTAGCCTAAAGCGACCAGAACTTACAACCATGACCACCCGCCTGGTTCGGCATCACTTCCGGCACTGAACTTGAATTTAAGGGCACACTGTGGTTGCCTGGAGTCTTATGTCTTCACCATCATCCAGCTGAGCGCTCCGTTACGGGACCGTATGGGCAGCGAGATCACGCATGGCCTCAGCATGCTCATTCTCCAGGTCAAACTCAACTCTGCCGAGTCGCAGCTTTACCTTTTTGGCATTCACCAGGCTCAGGAATCGTTTGTAAGGGACTGGGAGCTCCATTGTCTCACTCACGAGTGGCAGCCGGGCCCTGCGCGTGTAATTAGTTCTGCTTAAGACCGTCATCGTGCCCAGATTCACCCACACGCCGTCAATTTTCATCGCCAATGCATGCTCTTTGTATTTTTGCGGATTCTCCGTGGACGATAAGAAGCCAATAGTTACCCACTGAGGCGTAATCAATTGCGTTCCGGGATGAACAAAATAGGCTGTCAGATGCAGCCATTCGTCGCTGAACTGCACCTCGCCTGGTGACTTTGGATCTTCCAATGCCTTAATTGGGAGAAGCTTGAAGAATATTATCGACAGATCTTTGGACTGGTCGTAAGAGGTTTCGATCTTTCCAGGATACCTAAACGCGCGTTTAGCGGGAGGCGCCAAAATCGGCTCCTGTGCTTCCTGAGACGGCATCCAGCACGGAAATACGAATGCAAATAGGAATACTACTGTTCGCATAAACACTCCGCGGAATTGAGAAAATCATGGTCGAATGTTTTTCTTTTTGCAGCTTTAGTTAGGTATTGGTTTGATCCATAAGAACTTCCCGAAGGTCAGAAATACCGGGTTTCCGGACACTCTAATAAATCGGCTGCCGCGTGGCAATCTTTCTGCGGCGCTTCTAATCTGTTCTTGTAAGAATGGTGATTTAGTCGATGAATGCTTTGATATCCACGCAAGGAATACCGGCATACCCTTATCTTGATTCGCTGATCAGCACCACGTCATCCGTCACTCTACCACGGGCCACGGCGAGCCATTTGCCATCCCGCGAGTACTCAAAATCGAATATTTGGTCTCCTTGAAAATCAGTCAATTGCAGCGGTCTTCCACCATTCACCGGCTGACTCCAGATATTTGAGAGGTTGCTAATGTAGAGCAGCGCGCGACCATCCGAGGCCCATTGGAGCGCGAATCCTCCGCCTGCGTGCGGTCCGATGTTGAAGCGCGCAATGGGTGGACCACCGTCAAACGGAAAGATCATCGCGCCACGAGGCGGATTGGCCTGTTCATCCCAATAGAAGCAGGCTATTCGGTTCCCGTCAGGTGATACAACCGCCAGGTTGGCCGTGGGACCACTTATTTGCGTTGGGTTCCCACCGTCAACCGGCACCTTCCATATTGTGCCATTACCGTAATCCCAGGACGTATAGACGACCCAGCGCCCGTCTGGCGAGATATCCGGGTTAGCGTTTCTCGTACCGTAAGTTAATTGCGTCTGGTTGTCACCGTTAATATCCATCCGCCAGATGTTACTCTTGTCTGCACGTCGCGAACCGAAAACAAGGTAACGACCGTCGGCTGAAACTCTGGGTCGACCATTATCTCCTTCATACGTCAACCTTTTCTTGTTGCTGCCATCCGCATTCATAATCCAGATGTCCCGAGTGCCCGCAACGTTGGACCAGTAGACGATCTGTCCATTGGGTGTCCAGGCGAGGCTTGTATCAATCGTGCCGGCAGTGATCTGTCGCGCGCGATTGGAGGCTTCATGGGGCGCTACCCAGATGTTCGAGATTTCGTTAGTTTGTATTGTGACGAGGGCACTGGAATCCGCCGTGATAGTTAGATCACGATACCGGTTTAGGTCATTTGTGATACGACGAGCTTCGCCGCTCGGATAAGACAGTCGCCATATCTGCGGCGGAATCTGACTTGATCCTTGCTCGGTCGCAATGATGGCTAGACCGCTGCCGTCAGTCAGCCATGCGACTTGGCCTAACTGGCGCCATTTCCGGGAAGATAGAATTTTTTCTGATCCATCTTCGACCGAAACCCCAATAACTTCGGTTGCGTCAGCGCCTCCAGCCGCGCAGGCAATGATTTTTCCATCTGGCGACCACGCGACCCTTGCCCCGACGTCAGAAGCGAAGCGGTGTGATGCTTTACGCATGGCCAGCGTATGTTCGCCGCTTCCGTCGGCATTCGCCAATACGATCAGACTCTCCTCCTCCTTTAAATTGTCTCGCACAAATGCAAAGCGCCGTCCATCCGGAGAGAAGGCGACGGCGCTGTCAACTTGTTCCAGCATTTTTGTCGAGTAGCCACCCAACGAAGGCACTTGATAGAGGTTGTTATTTGAGCCTACGCTTCTCTCAGCTCTTACGTAGTAGACGTAGTTGCTGTCATTTGAAAACGTAAGGCCCCAATAACCGACGTTGGCGGCGGGCACAATTTGCACAGTGCTCCCTGTGCCTATCTGCTTTATCCACAGGCCTTGTTGCCGGTCTTCTTCTTCAGCGTAGACAACGTACTTGCCATCCGGCGAAACAGCCGCAACTTGCGCTCTGCCACTGTTGGTCAGCTTGATCATTCTTCCGGTCGCAAACGGCGCGGCAGGAATGCTAGAGCGATTGGCTATTAGATAGACGCTGTAGAGGAGGCCTCCCAGGAAGATGATTAGAACAGAGCCGAAGAACGCGGCTCCTCGTCTGTGCTTCTGAATCTCGCTGACAAAGTATTCAAGGCTTGAGGTGGAAACGGCGACACCGCGTCCACCACTGATGCGAGTCCCGGCTTGAGCAACTGTAACAGCCGCAGCACCTTGTTCCCGGAAAGAATTGAAACGTCTGGCTAACTCGTTGGTTGAATCAGGCACTGCCCGTTTGAACTCAGAATTAAACTCCAGCCGTCTTTTGAGCTGCCGCAGGTCGTTAGCCATTTCTCTAATTGTCTGGTAGCGCGCCTGCAGATCTTTCTTCAGCGCCTTGTCAACAATTCGCACGAGCTCGTCGGGAACTTCCTGGGACTGCCGCGCCAGCGAAATCGGTTCTTTCTCAAGGATGGATACAATAATGTCACCATGGGTTTTTGCTGCGAATGGGCGTCTGCCTGAGGCCATCTCGTATAGCACTACGCCGAGACTCCAGATATCGGTTCGTCCATCCACAGGAAGCGCTCGCGTCTGCTCTGGTGACATGTATTCGGCGGTGCCCATTACCATTCCGGGATTTGTAACAATCGGCGGGTTGGGAAACACGTTAGCTGACTCGGGAAGAACTCCGGCCAGATGCTCCGAAAGTTTGGCAAGGCCGAAGTCAAGGACCTTCACATAACCGTCGCGTCGAATCATAATGTTTTCGGGCTTTATGTCTCGGTGAACGATTCCGGCCTGATGCGCGGCGACGAGCGCATCCGCGATCTGTACCGCCACGTCGAGTGCTTCATGAACTGAAAGGCCCCCAGCCTTCAGTCGGCTCCGCAAAGTTAGTCCCTCCACGTATTCGGTGGCCATGTATTCAGTACCCGCGATCTGACCGACTTCGTAGACCGTCAAGATATTGGGATGATTTAGCGCGGACGCGGAACGCGCTTCCTGCTGAAAACGCCGCACCTGACTTTTATTGCTGGTAAAGTATTCAGGAAGAAACTTCAAAGCGACTCGCCGCCCCAAATCGGTGTCCTCAGCAAGAAAAACGCGGCCCATTCCACCGGCGCCAAGCAGCGAAATGATTCTGTAATGTGCAACCGTCTGCCCGATCAATTCGTCATTCTGGTCCTGGGCTAGCATTTCCGCCGCGACAGCTAGCGCCGGCGCGGCAATGAAGTCTGAAGCTTGGTCGTGAGAAGCAAGGAGCGATTCGACTTCGCTCTTCAGTTCCGGATCGGCCGCGCAGGCCTGAGCCAGAAAGTCGGCCCGTTGTAAGGGATCGACCTGCAAAACTGCATGATAGAGCTCACCAACTTGTCGATAACGCTCAGGTGTCATCGCTTAGATAACTCACGACGGAGCCACGCACGTGCGAGACTCCAATCGCGTCTTACTGTCCCATTAGAAACCTTAAGAATTTCCGCAGCTTCATCAATGCTGAGGCCTCCGAAAAACCGCAGCTCGACGACTTTGCTTTGCCGGGCATCCAGTTCTGCGAGCGAGTTAAGCGCCTCATCAAGGGCCACTAGATCGGCGCCCTTTTTCTGTGAGATGAATGCCGCCTCGTCAAGAGTAATTGGTGTCACTCCGCCTCCACGTTTCGCAAACCGGCGCGAGCGTGCGAAGTCAACCAAAATGCGGCGCATTAATTGAGCTGAAACCGCAAAGAAATGTGCTCGACTCTGCCAGTGAACGTTCTTCCAATCAATGAGACGGACGTAAGCTTCGTTAACCAGGGCACTTGTTTGAAGGGTGTGACCAGGCCGTTCATGACTCATGTAATGGTGCGCAAGACGGTGCAGCTCCTCATAGACCAGTGGGGTCAACTCTTCAAGGGCAGCTTCGTCTCCCGCATTCCAGGCGGCCAGCAGCCGCGTAATCTCTTGTGGTGTGTAATTCATTGAACACTGGCCGAGGGGGTGGAAGGTCTCTTGCAGCGGTATCCTGCGCCATTACCCCAAGGGCCAAAAAAAATTCTTCTGCCTGTTGGCGGTTCTGCCCATGATTCTCGCCTTATTAAGTAAACAGACCCCCGATGTCGCTTGTAGATGCTAGTAGCTGCATCTCGAGGACCTGACGTTGCAAATGAAAGGTTTCCCAGGAAATCTCTTAATAGAGTAAAAGCCAAGCAGCGTGAAGGAGCTACTGAATAGTGCGAAGAAACATCACAAATATAGCGCTTATCTTACTGCTTATCCCGCTTAGCTGCAATCTGGCGGGAAGGACTGCCGCACAGGGACCACCAACTGACTTTCACGATGCATTCGAGATAGCCGGCATTTGCGAGTTTACGGTAATGGTTGAACTGAATGGCAAGGCAAAAACGATCGAATTGAATGGCGAACGTACGATCTTCACTTCACCTGGCCTGACCGCCACGCTAACAAATCTCGACGACCCCGCAAGCGAGACAACTATTGGCATAACCGGCGCCTTTCACCAGACCATCCGGGGAAACGGCGATACAGAGTTTGTAGTAACCGGTCGAAATCTTCTCATCGGAGTCGACCCCGAGGCGGCTTTCGTGCTCACTATTGGAACATTCAGCTTTACGTTCGACCCTGCCTTCAACGTTGTTGGACCACTGACCGGGAATGGGCAGGTGATCAATGTGTGCGAACTATTGTCCTAGGACTTTCGACTTGATGCGCGGATCGCTCATTCATGAGACGATGAGAAGGAATATCATGAAATCCAATTTACACATTTCATTACTCGGTACGACGCTTCTCGCATTGTTAATAAATAGCCCGGCACAAATCCAGGCACAGCAAGCAAATTGGAGTACGACTGGCAGTCTCGGCTCGGCGCGTGTCCTACACACGGCCACGCTGCTAACGAATGGCAAGGTCTTAACCGCAGGCGGCCTTATTGTAGGTAATTTAACAACCGACAGCGCTGAGCTGTATGACCCAGCCACAGGTATGTGGAGTGCCACCGGCAGCATGATAGGGCCGCGTCTCAATCACATGGCCGTGCGGTTGTTGAATGGCAAGGTGCTAGTGGCAGGTGGAGCAAGAGGGACCACAACTTTTAAGAGCGCTGAGCTCTACGACCCAGATACCGGCACCTGGAGTACCACCGGCAACATGGCCGTCGCGCGAACGATTGGAACGGCAACGCTGCTCAGCGACGGCAAAGTGCTGGCTGCAGGAGGGTCTGGAGACAACACTGCCGAGCTCTATGACCCAGTCACAGGCACTTGGAGTCTTACCGGAACAATGAACGCCGTGCGGGAGAGTCATGCGGCCACGGTGCTTCCAAACGGCAAGGTACTAGTCTCGGGAGGCTTTACCGGAAGTTTCAGCAATCCAACACTCCACAGTAGCGCTGAACTCTATGACCCTGCTACCGGAAGTTGGACGCCGACTGGCAGCCTCAACACGGCACGCGCTTTCTTGATGGCCATCTTGCTTCTGAACGGCAAAGTGCTAGCCGTTGGCGGCGGCAACTTTACTTTTGCTTTCAAAACAGCCGAACTATATGATCCAGCAACCGGGCAGTGGAGCACCACTGGCAGCATGCTGACGGCCCGCGACTCCTCAAGCACTCTGACCCTCCTGGCGAGTGGCAAGGTCCTCGTCGTCGGCAATGTGTTGGGGCAAAAGAGCGCCGAGCTCTATGACCCGGCCTCCGGAAGCTGGACAGCGACCGCCGATCTTCACTCCACGGTTCGGTTGAACCACGAAGCAACACTGCTCCTGAATGGCAAAGTTCTCGTTTCCGGCGGCAATGGTCCCCTCTCCAGCGCCGAACTCTTCGACAGTGGCGAACCTACCAGCACCATTCAATTCAGTTCGGCGTCTTTTAATGTTGGTGAGAATGCCGGCCAGGCGGTCATCACTGTCACTCGCACAGGTGATATTTCCGCACAATCTTCAGTTGATTTTGCGACGGCCAATAGTGACTACGTGCCGTGCAATACTTTCAATGGCATCGCTGTACAGAATTGCGATTTTACCCTCGCTTCCGGCAAGCTCACCTTCAATGCCAATGAGACCAGCAAGGCGTTTACCGTTTTCGTTACTGATGACCTGCACGCTGAAGGAAACGAGGTTTTGAATCTTTTCCTAAGCAATCAAACAATCGGGGTCGTCTTAAGCGGTCAGAATACAACCACATTGACGATAGCCGACAATGATTCAAGCGTCCCCACTACAAACCCGCTTGACGACGCCAACGCTCAATTCTTTGTGCGGCAGCACTACCTTGATTTTCTGAATCGGGAACCGGATCCTGCGGGCTTTGCTCACTGGACCAATGAAATTAGCAGTTGTGGATCAGATCAGCTTTGCGTTAATGCGCGACGAATTCGAGTAAGCGACGCATTTTTCTTCGAGCCGGAGTACCAGGAGAGCGCAGCGTTTGTTTTTCGCGTTTATCGCGCCTCATTCGGGACCACGGACGGTTACCGGCCGACTTATGGAGAATTTCAGCCCGATCGCAGTAGCGTGATCGGCGGACCGCAGCTAGATGCGAGCAAGGCCACATTCACCAATGCTTTCGTGCAACGCCTAACGTTCCTTGCGATCTATCCTGTAAACCAGCCGGCACAGGATTATGTCAACGCTCTGAATGCACATACCGGAAACTCGCTCACCGGAGCCGAAGTAGCGGCACTGGTTAGTGGCTTGATGGGTGGCACGGAAACGCGTGGTAGTGTCTTGCGGAAGGTTGCCGACAATCACGCCTTCATAGATCGTGAATACAACCGCACCTTCGCGGCGAATCTGTATTATGGCTATTTGCGACGTGAACCAGAGACTGGCGGCTATGAGTTTTGGCTAGGTCAAGTTAATCGTTTTCCATTGCGGGATCCGGATGCTCAACATGGACTGGTCTGCTCATTTATAACTTCAGCGGAATATCAGAATCGCTTTAGTTCGGCGTTCACGCACTCAAACGGCGAATGTCCTCAATAATTCAGATAGTTGTAAGCGCTCCTAGCTAGGCCCATTTGACTCTCCTGGAGGTATAAGGATGGGGCAAGGCAGGCTTGAGGGAAGGAATGAGCACTCTTAAATAATTGCAAGTTGGGAAGGGGGCAAGGCAGGCATCGGGACAGAAAGGAAGCTAGTTTCAGTCTGCCGCCGCCCCCGCTTAAGATTCAATACCAGTCAACATTGAATGATGACTTAACTGCAGCAGCAACCCAAGAAGCTCTTCAAATCAAGTTAGATCAGCATTATCACCATGAGATTAATTTAGTTTGGTTGATTCAATATAATGTTGACTGGCATGGAATCTTGAGCGGGGGCGGCGGCAGGAAGGCGAAGACCTCGGGAAGCGTCTCGAAGCAACTATTACTTACGCGGTTCGCGAGGGTTTTGGCCCCTTGGTGGTATTAGGCGCCGACAGCCCTACCGTGCCGGCTAAGTTCATTCAGGCAGCCCTTAACTGCCTTGCCGCAGAAGAGTCAGACATTGTTCTCGGTCCAACAGAAGACGGCGGCTATTACCTCATTGGATTGCGAAAGTACCGCGCTGATATATTTCAAAACGTCGAATGGAGCGGGCCGCTCACATATCAGCACACTGCGCAAAACGCGGCACGGTTAGGCCTGCGGGTATTCTCAAACTCCCCCGTTGGTACGATGTGGACACCTTTCCCGATCTGTTGCGGCTCGCCGAGGAGGTTTCTTCTACTGAAGAGGCTCGCAGTCGCGCTGGCGCGACTCACAAATGGCTGGCGGCCCATGCCACTCTCTTATCGAAATTGGAAAGAAGTGATTTTCCGGCCGGCCTTTAGGACCACTATAAAACACGCCTCCCCGTGACCGGAGTAACACGCGCGCGGGGCGGGACACAATACCCCCAAATTTATCGTCTTACACCCTCCAAAAATGGTTGAACGGTTTGTAAACATAGCGACCGTTTAGTATATTGTTAACCATGCCAGCCGTAACTGGGTCTCTTAAAGCGCAGCGGAGTACTGCAACGCGGGAAGACATCATCGTCGCCTGCCTGGAGTTGTTTGCGCGAAGAGGCTTCCATAACACGTCCATCTCAGATATTGCCAATAGCGCCGGAATTACCAAAGGGGCCATCTACTGGCATTTCCAGAATAAGGAAGCACTGTTCGCAGCCATCCTCGATAAGATGAAGCACAATTGGCAACGAATCGTGCTGCAGCATGTCGATGAAGTTGATGACCCGCGCGAAAAGATTGACCAGTTATTCGAGAATTTCTACCTCTTATTAGTGCAGGATCCAGATACCAGCATATTTCTGCAACGCGTTAGCCTGGAACCAGACGGAAAATATTCGGAGCTTTTGAGTGAGGCTTTTGAGCGAACTGCCGACTTCATTGCCACAATCTTCGAACGAGGGAAAGAGCAACTCCTCTTTAAACAGGATCTGGACGAAAAGCTGATCGCCTATACGATTATCTGTTCCCTGGTTGGCGCTCATGCGCAATGTCTGACAAACAAGAATCTTAGCTTGCATGCTTTGGTTGAAGAGATTAAGCGAGGAGTTCTCGCTCGAGCGCTCGTCGACAGTTCCACAACTTCCTGAAGCATTTTTGCCAATTAGATATAGCAAGGGGCCGTGCAAGCAAGAGGATCCTGCAGCGGGGATTTGAAGGAGGAGTATGGAAAACCAGCGGGATGGAAAATCCTCCAGGCGACAGTTCATAAAAACATCTTCGGCAGCAACCGCCTTTATGCTTGCCCCCGACTTACCCCTCAAAGCCACAACCGAGGCTGAGGCGGAAAGAGTCCAGCAACGACAACCCGGCAAGCAGTTTATTGCCGACTCTCAGACCCATATTTTTTGGCGTCGTGAGGGGCACGTAAACACGAGTGAACGAGGGTGGTGGTTCCTAAACCAACTCGATACTTTTTATAAAGGGGTGGCCGGCCCTAATGGTAGCGTGAAGGATCTGACGAAAGCGCGCTTTCTTGATCTAGTGCTGCGACAAAGCGAAACCAGCGTGGCCCTGCTTAATTGTCTTGCCCTGAAAGACTTTTACGGTGGGAAGCATATGCTCACACCGGAAGAAGCGGTTGAAGTTCGGTCGATGCTGCCAGACCGAGTCGTTGTACTTGGTAGTGTTGATCCCGCGGACGGCAAGGCTGCTCTTGAGGACTTAGAACGCCAGGTAAAGGATTTCAAGATTACCGGCATCAAGTTGTATCCCGGTGACTATGACAACCACGGATGGCATGCAGACGACGAAAAAATTGCCTATCCCTTATGGGAAAAATGCCGCCAGCTCGGCGTACGTTATATCGCAATTCACAAGGGATTGCCTTTCTCGATTTTCAACGCCAAGTATTGTCACCCCGAAGACGTCGACCAGGCACTCGATGATTTCCCCGACTTGAATTTTGTTCTCTATCACTCGGCTTATCCATATCTCGATGAACTCACAATGATGGCGTTCCGGCTAACCGGACGTAAAAGCAATCTCTATGTCGATCTGGGGGGACTGTTCGCAATCATGATGAAAGCCCCCTATGAACTGGGGCATACGATGGGCAAGCTGCTCAAGTATCTCGGCCCGGATCACATCATCTGGGGAACCGATTCGCCAATCACTGGTTCGCCACAACCTTACATCGACTTCTTTCGGAGTTACCAAATACCGGAAGAGTTATGCGAGCGCTACGGATATCCACAGATTACCGCCGAGGATAAGAGGAAGATAATGGGCGAGAATTTAGCACGGCTGTTGGGTATCAACATTGAAGAGAGAATGAAGAGAGTGGCTAACGATATTATCTCTCGCTCCAGGGAAGAGGGCGTGTAAGGCGAAGATGCGGAGCGTAAAAAAGCGAGGAGTTTCTGAGTAAGACAGACCTGAACGTGCAAGAGGAGAAGGAAGATGAGCAAAAGTAGTCCTCAAACAGCGGCTGCCAGACCCTGGGAATGCGCAAGCAACGATGAAATGATAGCGAAACTGAGGACCTACAGAGATGAGCGGCACGTCGCGGATCATCCATTCACGCAGTCGATCGTTAATGGCGAGATCCGCCGCGAAGGGATAGTTTCATACCTGGGCCAGTTTTGCGTCTATGTGGAGAGAGGTGGGAAGGCCTGGTTGCCCTGGTTGTTAGGGAATATCCCCGTAAGCCTGGAATTCAGAAAAGCCAAGAATGCGCTATTGGACAATCTTTACGGCGAGTTTCGGAGTCCCGCCGATCATGTTGATCTCCTGCTTGAGATGGCGGCCACCGCATTTGGCGCAAATAAGGATGAACTCTACAACTCCAAGTTATTGCCAGAGACGTCGGCATTCATGAGAGTGGAAGAATATTACGCGCGCGAAGCTTCCTGGCTTGAGGCAGTTACCGCTCTCGGTTTTGCACTCGAGACGCAGAGTCCGCGGTACTTCACAGAAATTCGGCGTGGCTTGCAGGCTCATTACGATCTGAAAGATCCGTTCTATTATGACATGCACATCTCTGCCGATGTCGAGCATGGCGATACTGTCGAAGTGTTACTGAAGGCATATACAAAGCCCGATAACATGGAAGCCGTGTGGAAAGCAGCTATTGAGTCGGTTGACGCTTACCAACTCTGGCATGACGGCCTTTACCGGGCTTACGTTAGCGGAAAGAGATTTTAGAGGGGTGTTCAGAGGGGGAGTGAGAAGCAGATAGTGGCCTCGCAACTTGCGCAAGTAGAAGACCCGGCGCTGGAGCCTGGAGTAAGGGACAGGCTCCTTAGCCGGTTACTGGAAGACCGCGCAACTCAGTATGGCGATCGTCAATTTCTGAACTTTGCAAACGAGCGGAGTATTAGTTATCGCGAGCTGAACGAAACGGCGAACCGCTTTGCCAATGGCTTATTAGCTCTTGGCCTCGGCAAAGGAAAGAAGATCGCCGTGATGCTTCCAAACTGTCCCGAATATCTCTTTATACTGTTCGGCGCAGCCCGGATTGGCGCTGTCACGGTGCCAATCAACACCGCCTATAAAGGTGCTTTGCTCGAGCATCTTCTCAGCAATTCAGACGCCGAACTGCTGGTGATCGACGAACAATACCTGAATAGTCTAGCTGAAATTGGAAATAGCTTGCGCCAGTTAAAGACGGTGTTGCTTTATCCGGAACAGGGCATCAATGAGAGGCAATTCCCAGGAAACTGGCAAACCTTGAATCTGGATGTGCTTCATGAGTCATCAAAGGAGAAGCCTCAATCTGATATCCGCCATACCGATACAGTGATGATTCTGTATACCGGTGGCACGACGGGCCCGTCAAAGGGCGTCGTCATGAGCAACCACTTCTACTATTTTTATGCTTACCTGGTGAGCACCAGCATTGGTTATACGGTGAACGATGTCTCGTACACCTGCATGCCGCTCTTCCACATCAATGCCCAGATTGGGTCCATCGTTTCAGCGCTCTACGCGGGGGCTCAGGTAGCTCTTTATAAACGTTTCAGTGCGAGCACTTTTTGGGAGGAGATACGTTCTTCCAAGGCGACGGTGTTTCTAGGAATGGGCGCCGTCGGCAATATCTTGGCAAAGGGTGCGCCCCATTCCGGGGATTCCAATAATCAGGTCAGGCTGGCGGTCATAGTTCCACCGCCGGAGGATTTAGAAGGATTCGAGCGGCGCTTTGGTTTCAGAGTTGTTTACGAGACCTTCGGGATGACCGAGGGGTTGATAATCCCGCCAAAACTCTGTGAACCAAGAAGGCGGGGATGCTGCGGCAAACCCATCAAGGATTATGAGGTCAGGATCGTGGATGATGACGATCTGCCCTTACCGCCGGGTGAAGTCGGCGAGCTGGTTTTTCGCCCGAGCCAACCCTATACGATGATGTCGGGGTATTACAAAATGCCGGAAGCAACTCTTGAGGCCTTCCGCAACCTGTGGTTTCACACTGGTGATCTCGGTTATCTCGACAGGGAGGGCTTTCTCTATTATGCCGGCCGAAAAAAGGATGCCATAAGACGAAGAGGAGAGAATATATCAGCGTACGAAATTGAGAGTGTAGTCAACCAGCACGCGAAGGTGCTTGAGTCAGCTGCCATTGCAGTGCCATCTGAGCTGGGTGAAGATGACGTAAAGATTGTTGTTGTCCTTAACCCTGGCGCAGAGCTGACAGAGACGGAGTTGCTCCGATTCTGTGAATCTAGAATGGCCTATTTCATGGTCCCGCGTTATGTAGAGTTTCGCGATGCTCTTCCCAAAAACCCCTCACAGCGAATTGAAAAGTACAAACTAAGGGCAGAGAACATTACTGAGAAAACCTGGGACCGTGTCCAGCATGGGCTCGAGTTAAAGAGATAATCAACCGCCGGGCGCAGTTGATGTGCGTTTTTTTGAAAACCTGAAATCGTGTCTAACCTGATGCGCAAAGTCGCGATCGTGGGAGTCGGCGAAACGGAAGTAGGCCGAGTCCCAAGCCTTAGCGCCACCCAAATGTATGTTAAGGCCTGCCGTCTCGCGCTTGCAGATGCTGGTTTGACCAATAAGGATGTTGATGGTGTCATCACGGCAAACTCATGGTCTGAGCCCCATTTTTATCATGCTGAATGGATTGCCGAATACTTAGGCATCCTTCCGTCTCATTGCCTGACGGTGGGAACGGGGGGCGGAACGATCATCGCAGCCATGCACCATGCGGCGAGCGCTATTGCTTCAGGTCTTTGTCAGACTGTCTTGATTGCAGCGGCGGACAACTGGCTGTCGGCATTCTCGCGAGAAAAGATGGTGGAATTGATGGCCGCCAACGCGGGACATCCACAGTTTGAGATCCCCTATGGCAGTTTCGTTCCGGCTCTATATGCGCTCTTTGCAACAGCTCATATGAAACGCTACGGCACAACCGCCGAGCAGTTTGCAAATGTTGCGGTCATAGAACGCCGGCATGCGACGTTACATCCCGGGGCCCAGATGCGTGTCCCGATAACAGTTGCTGATGTGCTCGCTTCGAAGGAAGTCGCTACACCGTTGCACCTGCTTGACTGCGCACTGATATCCGATGGTGGTGGGGCAATTCTGCTTACCGCTGCGGAGCGTGCCAGAGACTTGAGAGCACAGCCTGTTTTTCTGCTGGCTGTTAGTGAGGCTCACCGCCATGAGCATGTGAGTCAGGCAAAAAGTTTGACAGAAACGGCGGCCCACGAGTCTGGTGCTCGGGCATTCGAGCTTGCTGATATCTCCCCCTCAGATATCGATGTGGCAATGCTCTACGATCCATTTACTTTTGCTGTGGTGATGTTCCTGGAAGATTTGGGTTTCTGTGATCGAGGCGCTGGAGGCAGCTTCGTGGAAGCTGGTGAGATTCAACTGGGTGGACGGTTGCCAGTTAACACCAATGGCGGATTGCTGTCTTATGCTCACCCGGGAAATCCCGGGGCGCTCTTACTTGCGCTTGAGGCTGTGCGCCAGTTACGACGCGAATGCAGCGAACGTCAAGTTTCCGATGCCAGCCTTGCTCTTGTTCATGGTGAAGGTGGCATTATGTCGTCGCACTGTACGGCCATTTTGTCGAATTAGATTCGGGAGGAATTAATAGTGCCGATCTATGAATATGTCTGTGAAGGCTGTTTGGAAGAGTTCGAAGTGCTGCAGTCAATGAGGGATGCCGGTCCGGACCATTGCTCGCGCTGCGGTGGCCGGCTCGAGCGAAAACATTCTCTTCCGAATTCAAACTTCCGTAAATTCAGCAGTTCCAGCGCCGAGCGTTATTCCAAATTGACAGTGCAGCAACAGGCCCGGAAGGAACTTAATCGTTTGAGTGAGCACTCGAAAAAGACGGGCATCCCGCTGAATGATCTGTTTGAGGTGCATTGAATAGAGCTGGAATGGGCGACGACAAGTACCAGCAACTGATCTATGCGAAGCGCGGGAACGTAGTTGAGATTACGCTCAATCGTAGCGATGTTCTCAACGCGTTGAGCGTCGAACTGTACACGGAGCTTGGGGATGCCTTAATTGCTGCGAGCAACGACGCGGATGTACAGGTGATTGTAATTACCGGGGCTGGTCGCGCATTTTCAACCGGCGGGGATCTCAAGCAGGGAGATAACCTCAACCGTGACGAGCCTGGACGGTTTGCTGAGGCGTCAGACCGCATGCTCAAACAGATACTTGCTAGTGCGAAGACGATAGTAGCAAAGGTCAATGGAATTGCTCAGGCAGGCGGACTACTAATTGTCGCAGCTTGCGATTTGGCGGTTGCTTCGGAGCGCGCAACATTCAGATGTCCGGAGGCCCTCGTCGGCATTTGGGAGCCGTACTCGCCGGTGCTGCTGCCACCGCAGATTGGCATCAAACGCACCAAGTACATGCTGCTTGCCAGCGAAACAATTGATGCGGCTGAGGCGGAACGGATCGGGCTGATCAACCGCGCCGTGCCACATGACGAGCTCGACAGGGCTACGGAAGAGTTAATCGAACACGTTTTGGCTGGCGGACCAAAGACGCGTCGCATGTTCAAGCAGATGGTAAACAAACACTTCCTTGACTTCGATACCCGCATCGTTATTGAAGCGCTCAGTTCTGAAGAAGGACTCGAGGGAATGGCGGCTTTTGCCGAAAAGAGAAGGCCGAAGTGGCGGGAATGAGTTTGAAGGTTTAAAGGCAGCGACCCGCAACGGCTTTGTTATCAACATGGCCCAGATGACGCAACACAGCGTGCCCATTGCCCAGGGTCTATTTGAATGGCTCGATGATGGAGCTCACCTTATTGGTAGCAAATGTCTGGAATGTGGCGAGGTGACCTTCCCCACAAGCGCCTTCTGCCCGCAGTGTTGCAGACAGACCACTGAAAGGATTTTGCTTAGCCAACGTGGTCGTTTGCACAGCTTTACTGTTCAGCGTTTCAAACCGCCGCCGCCTTACAAAGGCGTTGACCCTTTCCAACCCTACGGCGTCGGAGTGATCGAATTGCCAGAGGGCTTGCGGGTCACGTCAGTGCTCGAAGAAAGCGATCCCGACAGGCTTCGGGTGGGCATTGAGATGGAATTGGTGATCGGCAGTTTTTTTTCAGATGAGGAGGGACGGGACGTAGTCGGTTACAAGTTTAAGCCGCTTGGTGGCACTCCGGAAGTTCGGACATCACCGAGCGTTCACCCGGAAAGGCTCGGCCCATGAGAGAGGTCTACGTACTTGGGGTCGGTCTCCATCCCTTCGGTCGCTTCGCTGATAAGGACGTACTCGAGATTGGGCGCGAGGCTGTAGTGAATGCGCTTCGCGATGCCGGCGTTAAATGGCGAGAAGTTGGAGCGGCTTATTGCGGGACGGTTTTCGCTGGACCGATGGCCGGGAATAAGGTGCTGGCGCGTGTTGGTCTAACAGGCATCCCCATTATGAATGTGGAGAACGCCTGCGCCAGTGGCGGTTCCGCGCTGCGAGCGGCAGCCCAGGCAATTGCCGGCGGGTTTTGTGATGTTGCCCTCGCCTTTGGCATGGAGAAGATGCCAAGGGGTTTCATTGCCGGCAATCCCGACGACTGGTTTGCGGTAATGGGGCTTGCCGTCAATCCACAGTACTTTGCTCTCAAAGCTCGTTGGCACATGGCAAACTTTGGCACGACTGAAAATCAACTGGTCCAAGTCTCAGTTAAAAACCATCGTAATGGAGCGCTCAACCCCTTCGCCATGTACCAAAAAGAGATGAGCTTCGATCAGATTGCCAGTTCGCCCATGGTGAATGATCCATTGCGACTGTTGATGTTGTGCGCGCCAAACGAAGGCGCCGCGGCTGTTATTCTGGCCAACAAAGAGATTGCCAGACAACACACTACCAAACTAATCAAGCTTGCCGCCGCTGTGCTCGATTCACCTCTGTATGGAACGGCGGAGGTTCCCCACATTTCGGTCAGCGCGCGCGTTGAAGCGCCAACTGTAACCACGACTGCTTCCAGGCAAGCCTATGAGGAAGCTGGTATTGGTCCTGAAGATCTGGATCTGGTTGAGCTTCAGGATACCGACTCGGCTTCAGAGATTATCTACAGTGAAGAGTTGGGCTTATGTAACCGAGGGGAGGGTGGGCGACTGCTGGAGGAGGGCGCGACGGAGATAAATGGCCGCATTCCCGTTAATGTGAGCGGCGGTCTCCTATCGAAGGGCGAACCATTGGGGGCGTCTGCTCTCGCCCAGGTTGCTGAGATCGTTTTCCAATTGAGAGAAGAGGCGGGCGCAAGACAGGTGAAGGATGCCCGCGTGGGCCTCACACACGTATATGGCGCATTTGGCAATTGCGCCGTCAGTGTGCTTCAAAGATGAGTTCAGCGACAACTTTGGCATGTATTTAACGCAGCACTGCAAAAAGGGAGGATTATAAAATTATGGCCACTAAACTTGGGCTTGCTAATGAAGCCAAGCCAGTCGATCAGTTCCTTGCCGATCTTCAGGCTTTTATCCAGGAACATCATCCGAAGAACAGCAAGATGATTCAGGGCATTGTCAATGGCACTGCCTCAAAAGCCGCTCTGCAAAAATTCGCAAAGGAGTTTTATGCCTACTCAGCCTTCTCGGTCCGACCCTTTGCTGCGTTGGTCGCCAATGCTCCTGACGAGACTTCGTATCAATTAATGCTGCAAAACTTTGCCGGCGAGGCCGGATTACTCAACACGCCTCCGCATCCAGTCCTGTACCGTGACTTTACGCTGGCTACCGGAGTTACCGAAGAGGAACTCGATGCCCATGTTCCTTTGCCTTCAACGCTCGGCGCGATGTACACCCTGAGCCATTTTTTGCGTGGACCATTCGATGAAGCTATTGCGGGCTTCGGCTTTGCTATCGAAGGACCAGCAGCTGAATGGGGCAGATTAATCCACGATGGCCTCAGAAAGCATTACGACTTTGACGAAAAGGCCATGACGTTTTGGGCAATTCACCTCGCCGAAGATGAAGAGGGCTCCGGGCTCGAGGAGCAGCATGGCGAAAATGCGCGCCGCTTGATGACGCGCTTCGCCTCCCAAAAAGAACAACAAGCTCGCATAGGGAAGGCGTTCATGTATTCCGCTTTAGTGTTTGAGAACTTCTGGGGAGGAATGGATCAGTTTCTGGGACAGTGATCACTTTCCAGTTGCGCGAGTCTGCAACCGCAACAATTATCCGAGGCACTTAATTTCTACGTAAGGAGACTGAAATGGCTGCTGCTGAAAAACCACACGCCCAACAATTCTACCGTCCCGAGGCGCAGTCGATGCCGCGCAAAGAACTTCAGGAACTGCAGAACAGGAAGTTACAGCGTGAAATTGACCGCATCTGGAATCAGCCGATTCCCTTTTTCAAGCGGAAAATGGAGTCGGTTGGCTTGCGTCCTGAGCATATTCGCACAGTCGCCGATCTTAAAAACTTCCCCCCGACCGTCAAAGATGACTTGCGCGTCAACGAAGAAGAATACCCACCTTATGGCGATTACCGCGGAGCCCCAGTGACCGATTGCATCAGGCTGGGCCGCACAACCGGCACGACAGGCAAGCCGTCGACTCTATTGTGGACTAAAAAAGACTATGAAATAGATGCTGAACTTTCAGCGCGGTCAATGTGGCGTTGCGGCATCAGGCCGGGCATGAAACTCACGCATACCCATCCGGGTGGGCTCTATGCGGGTGCCGATCGTTTGGGGTCAGTCGTGGAGACGGCCGGCGTGATGAACGTGCCAATGGGACCGCCGCTCAGCGACGACGTCATTAAGGATCACCTGCAACTTTGGAGCAAGGTCAAGCCAGAGTCGTACGTGCTCTTTGGTCCGGTTATGCTTCGGTACCATGAATCAGCGCTGAAGCTTGGTTACGATCCACATAAAGATTTTGGCATGAAGATCATGCTCATCGGAGAAGCAGCCTGCCAGTATGAGTCAACGCGCAAAAAGTATGAGCGTTTCTTCGACTGTGAAATACATAACCTTAATGGCTCGCTGGAAATCGGAGTAATCATGGCCACGGACTGCAAGGTCCACGATGGTATGCATGCTCCGGAAGATTATGTGGTCCTGGAAGTGATAGATCCAGACACGCAGGAACCTACTCCGGCCGGTGAACGTGGCTATCTCACATTGACCACTTTTGATCGCGATAACATAGTCATTCGTTACAACCTCGAAGACCTGGTCAGGGTTAACCCCGATCCGTGTCCTTGCGGTGAAACGCACACGCGCTTCTTCTGGCAGGGGCGAAGGCAGGAGGTTGTCAATGTCTCAGGTAAAGAGGTACTGCCAGTCGATGTAATGGTGGCACTGAACGAAATCTCGGAGCTAGGCGATCGGCCTATCGAGTTTCAGATGGAGCGTTGGGGTAAGACTCAGGATCGCCTCAAGGTTAATCTGGAATATGACCCATCCCGGGTTACCGATACCGCCGCGTTTGCGGCAAAGATCAAGGAGCACTTCCGCGGCAAACTGGGTATAGAGGTTGAGCCGGAGCTTGTAGACACGGCTGTTTATCGCTCCACCTATAAGCCGATGCGAGTCATTGATGTAACGAAATAGTAGAAAGGAGAGTAGAAATGGAAGAAGCCAGAGCGTTGGAACAGGGAAGCGCGGAAGTGCTGGAAAAGTTGAAGGCGCAGATAGCCCGCAATTACAGCATTCCTTTTTACCGCAAGCGAATGGAAGAATGGGGCATTAAGCCGGCAGACGTCCGCAGCTTCGATGATTTTCGTCGCCTCCCATTCATGAAGCGTGAGGATCAGGTCGCAAGCTTCGAGGAGAATCCGCCTCTGGGCAGCATGTGGGATCCGGAAACGGTCTTGATAACGCATACCCCTGCACCGGGAATTGGTCTGGTTCCGGAATATCACACCCGCGCAGACATGGACGCCTGTGCGGTGGCCGTCGCGAAGCGGTTGGGTGAAGCCGGTGTCACCAGGGATGATATCGTCGTTATTAATTCCAGTTATCACCTGGTAGTTTCCGGTCATACAGGACAGAGCGCTTTTGTGGAACTCGGCGCCAAGGTGCTACCACTCGGGCCAGGTGAGACAGAACGCCAGGTCGAGATAATCAATAAGTTTGGCGCAACCGTACTCTTTGGCTTTCCGAGTTACTGCCTAAAGCTCGCTGAAGCGGGAGCTAAAGGCAACATTAGGGTCATGATTGCGGGAGGCGAACCATTCAGCTCCATCGAAGGCCGGCGCGAGCAGGTAAAAAACGCCTTCGGCGGGAACATCGTGGCAGCGGATCTCTACGGTCTCAGCGGCTTCAACGTCGTTGCCATGGAATGCCGGTATGAGAATGGCATGCATATCCTTGAAGACGAAGTGTACGCAGAGGTGGTGGACCCAGAAACGGGAGATCTCTTGCCATACGGCGAGAGGGGAGAGTTGGTCCTCACGCACGTTAATCGTCGCGCCATGCCTTTCATCCGTTTCAGAACGGGAGACCTTACCGTTCTAGATCGCGTCCCCTGCAAGTGTGGCCGTGAACTCACGTTGCCGAAGGGGGTTTTTGGTCGCACAGGTGAAATGTACCGGGTCAAAGGACTTAAGTTTTATCCTTCGGTCATCGTGTTGGGATTGGCCGGAATTGCGGGCGTGCACCCGCTGAAATATCGCGTCTATATTTCGCGGCCCACCGGCACCACAGACTACGTTAAGATCAAGGCACAGGGTGACCCGAAGGTGGTCAATGCCGAAGAGGTTAAAAAGAAACTTGCTCTCAGATTGCTTTTCGAACCTAACGAGGTCGAGATCATTCAGGAGTGGGAAGACGGACCTACAGTGGTTGATGAACGAGGTGCTGTGGATCGCTAGGGCACGATTGCCGATCGCCAATTGCCAATTGTCGAGCGGCTTGCCGCAACCCTTGCGGTATGCCTTCGGCTTACCGAGATGCAACCATAAACGTTGAGGGCTCCGCCTCCGCTGACAATCTCAACCATGGAAGAGCCAATTGCATCCCAAGAGATTCGGCATAGCCGAAGAGTTGATCGAGCGCCTCGGTAAGCCGAAGGCATACCGCAAGGGTTGCGGCAAGCCGCTCAACAATCGGCAATTGACAATCGGCAATTGACAATCGGCAATCGGCAATCGGCAATCGACAATCGGCAATCGGCGATCACCATGACTAACGACGTACTGCAAAAATTCAGGCTTGACGGGAAAGTCTGCCTTGTGACCGGGGCCAGCCGAGGACTTGGTCGAGCGATGGCCGTAACCCTTGCTGAAGCAGGAGCCCAGGTGGCGGCCGTTGCACGCAGCGAGAAAGCCATCGAAGAGACCGCGGAAATTATCAAGGCGCACGAAGGGAGGGCGATCGCCGTTCCGTGTGATGTTCATGATACCAAATCCGTCACGGCAATGGTCGAGCGAGTGCTTGCTGAATTTGGGCAGATTGACGTGCTTGTAAACAACGCCGGTGGCGGCGACATGAAGCCGATTATTGAAATGAATGAGGATGAGTGGTTACGAATCGTTGACCTCAATGTCAACTCAATCTTCAGAATATGCAAGGCCGTTGGACCTCACATGATCAAACGGCGCCGGGGAAAAGTTATCAACATGTCCTCAATGTATGGCTTGGTGGGTGAGAAGAACGTTACCGCGTACTGTGCCAGTAAAGGGGCGATCATTCAATTAACGCGTGCGCTAGCATTGGAATGGGCAGAATACAACATTACAGTCAACGCGCTAGCTCCCGGTTATATCTATACTGAACGCACCAGCCGCGTTTTCGATAATCCTGAGCTAAGAGATGCCTTAACCAGGCGTGTGCCGCTGGGCCGGATAGGACAACCAGTAGAGCTTGGACCGCTGGTGGTCTACCTGGCTTCAGATGCCTCCGACTTTATGACCGGCAGCGTACTCGTCATCGATGGCGGGCAGACCGCTGCCTGAAGACATTGTGACAAAATCAAACTGTTCGTCCCGCCTTTCTTCCGTTTGAAGGAGACTTCGAAATGGGTTTGCGCTCGCCAGAAGATTATAAAGCTAGCTTGAGAGACGGGAGAGCTGTCTACTATCGCGGTGAACGTATCTCAGACGTAACCACGCACCCGCATCTCGGAATTGCAGTTGAACATGCGTCAATCGATTACCAGGTGGCGGAAGATGCACAGTATCGCGAACTAGCGGCGGTTGAAGGACCTGATCGGGACTTAGTTAGCCGTTATTACCACATCCCGCGAAATGCGGATGACCTTCTCAAGAGAAGCCGTCTGATAGAGACAACGACCAGGCTGGGCGGCACGCTGGTGATCCTGATTAAAGAGATCGGCACTGACGCTCTTTTCGCGCTTCACCTGATTGCCAGGGAAACTGACCAGAAGTTTGGCACGCAATACTACCAGCGCGTCGCGAAGTTTTTTGATCATTGTCGCGCAAATGACCTGGCGGTGGCCGTGGCCCAAACTGACGTGAAGGGCGATCGCAGTCTCGGTCCCCAGGGACAAGAACATCCCGACTATTACGTTCACATAGTCCGTGAAACCAGCGAAGGCATTGTCGTGCGCGGAGCCAAGGTGCACACGTCTGTCTCGATAAATGCAAATGAGATCATCGTTTTGCCAACCCGGAATCTAACCGAACAGGACCGTGACTATGCCGTAGCCTTCGCGGTTTCGCCCAACACTCCAGGATTAAGGTTAATAGCGAGCCCCTATGCTGAAGGAGTGATCAAGAACGAATTCGATTTTCCACTTAGTTCCCGGCACAAGATGATCGAAACGCTCACGGTATTTGATGATGTGCTGGTGCCGTGGGATCGAGTCTTCCTCAAAGGCGAGTGGCAGATGGCCGGGCCGCTCGCTAAGACATTCGTAGAGTTTCATCGCTTTACGGCCATCTCCTACAAGCTACCGCTTGTTGACCTGTTGCTGGGCTCTGCCGAGTTGATTGCTGATTACAACGGCACAGAGCGGGCCTCGCACATCCGTGACAAGATTACCTGGCTTGTCAGTTACGCCGAGACGCTTCGCGCCCTGGTAAAGATGGCCGCAGTTGAATGCAAGATTGTCGACCTGGAAATTGCGGTCCCGAATACCTTAATTGTCAACATGGCAAAATGGCACTTTGCGAAAAACTACCATCAGGCTGTGGCGGCAGTGCAAGACATCGCCGGCGGACTGTTAGTCACAGCACCCGGCGGTGATGATTTACAAAGCAAAGAAATTGGGAGTTACGTGCGCAAGTATCTTGGCGGACGCAAAGGGATTGACGGAGAAAAAAGGCTGAGGGTGATGAACCTCATCAAGGAATTGACCACCACAGATTTCGGCGGCTACCAGGCAGTACTGGCGATACATGCTGAAGGTTCGATTGAGGCCGAGAAGATGGCAACCTTGCGCGAACACGATGCGACCAGATTCAAAACCTATGCAGCAGAGATGGCAGGCATTAAGTAGCCGCTCGTTCGATACAAATGGACCTGAACTACACACCAGCAGAAGAAAGTTTTCGTGACGAGGTGCGAGCCTGGCTTGCAGCCAACCTGGCGCCAGACGGTGAGAATGTTTACGCCACCGAATCGGAGGGTATGGACCAGTGGATGACCTACCTGAAACAGTGGCAACGTAAACTTCACGATGCTGGTTGGTCAGGCATATCGTGGCCCAGGGAATATGGCGGCCGAGGCGCAACAATCATCGAAGAACTCATTTTTACCGAAGAGATGGCCCGGGCCAAGGCGCCAAACCTCATGAATATCAGCATCGGCGTCGAGCTTGTTGGACCGGCGATTATGCATCACGGTACAAATGAGCAGAAGCTCCGTTACCTGCCGAAGATCTTAAGCGGCGAGGAGATTTGGAGTCAGGGATTTTCAGAACCCGGCGCTGGGTCGGACCTTGCCTCACTGAGAACGCTAGCTGTTGAAGAGGAAAATGATTTTGTGATCACAGGCCAAAAGGTTTGGACAAGCTGGGCGGAATATTCCGAGTACTGCATTCTGCTTGCTCGCACGGATCCTTCAGCGCCGAAGCACAAAGGTATCAGTTGTTTTCTTGTCGACATGCGCAGCCCCGGCATTACCATCAGACCAACTCGGCAGATCACAGGAGAGGCTGAATTCAGCGAAGTCTTTTTCGAAGGCGTACGCGTACCCAAAGAAAGCCTCCTCGGCGGCATCAATCAAGGATGGAAAGTAGCTATGACCATATTGGCTCACGAACGTGGAACGTCGGCAATCAGGTATCAGATACGTTTCCGCAGTGAGCTCGATGATCTGATTAAGCTTACAAAGTCATTCATAAAGGAAGCGAATAAAGCGGCGGCAGACCCATTAATAAGGCAGAAGCTGGCGCAATCGTTTATTGAAGTAGAAATACTCAAATACAACATCTATCGCAGTGTCACCCAGATCATGCGCAGCGGCAAGCCGGGACCCGAAAGCTCAATCATTAAGCTTTTTTGGAGCGAAATGGACCGCCGTCAGAAGGAAGTTGCCATGGAAACCCTGGGGTTATATTCCCAGTTACTGCAAGATTCAAAATGGACCATAGATCATGGCCGCTGGGCCAGAGCTTTTCTCTGGTCTCGCGCCGGCACCATCTACGCCGGCAGCTCGGAAATCCAACGCAACATCATTGCTGAACGTGTGTTGGGTTTACCAAAGAGTCAGGAACAGAAGTAGGGACGGAGGAGACAGGGGGATGGGGAGATGGGGAGACGCGGTGGCAAGTTGCACGGTGAGGAACGCGTGATGAACGAGGACGAGGCAACAGAAAGCACTCTGAGAGATTTAAGGGCTCATCTACATCGCCTGTCTCCCCGTCTCCCCGTCGCCCCGTCCCCCAGTCTCCCGAGAGTCGGCTTATTTGAGGACTGACAAGTGAATTTTGGGTTTACCGAAGAACAGGAAATGATTCGCAGCCAGGCGGCTGAGTTTTTGAAGAAAGAGTGCTCCGCTACTTTCGTTCGCGAGCTCATGTCGAGTGAGCACGGTTACAGTCAGGAGTTTTGGAAGAAAGTCGCCGAGTTGGGATGGTTGGGTCTTGTCTTTCCTGAGCAGTATGGCGGAGCCGGTTTGACCTTTGTTGAGCTGACCGTAGTGCTTGAATCAATGGGTGGCGCATTGGCGCCTGGATGCTTCTTTTCTTCGGTCCTTGCTGGTGTCCTTCTGCTTGAAGTAGCAAACGAGGAGCAGAAAAGGCGATGGCTGGCGCCGCTAGTTGAAGGAAAGACTAAAGCGACGCTCGCGCTTACGGGGCCCGGTGCCGGCTGGCAGGCTGCTCACATAAACTCAGTGACAGCCGAGCGCAACAATGGGAATTACCTGGTTAGCGGGACGAAATTGTTTGTCCCGGATGCCCATTATGCTGATCTGATCATCTGCACAGTTTCTACCGGCTCTTCATCTGTTGCGGAGAATAACATCACCCTTCTTGCCGTTGACCGAAACAGCGAGGGATTAAACATCACGCCGCTGAAAGCCATGGATCAAACTCGCCGGCTCTATGACGTCACGTTTGAGCAGGTAAGAGTTCCGGCAGGCAATCTCCTCGGAAACGCCGGTAAGGTTTGGCCGGCAATCGAAAGCGTAATATCGAAGGCCACCATTGGTTTATGCGCGGAGATGGTTGGTGGCGCACAACGCGTGCTTGATATGTGTGTAGATTATGCCAAGCAGCGGGTTCAATTCGGTCGGCCAATCGGTAGCTTCCAGGCTATCCAGCACAAATGCGCAGACATGCTCTTAATGATTGAAAGCGCTCGTTCGGCAACCTACGCCGCAGCCTGGGCTGCCAGTCAAAATGGGGTTGACACTGCGCTTCTCGCCTCCAGCGCCAAGGCCTATACCAGCGATGCATATCGTTTTGTTGTAGGCGAGGGCATTCAGATTCATGGTGGTATGGGATTTACCTGGGAACATGATATGCACCTCTACTTCAAGCGGGCCAAAGCAGATGAATTCAACTTTGGTGATGCTAACTATCACCGGGAGCAGGTCGCGCAGTTGATAGGTTTATAGTGAGATGTAACGCAAGCTGTTAGCTTGCGCCGCAAACTAACAGTTTGCGTTACAGCGAAAGCGTAACCATGCAACTTCTTGAAGGGAAAGCGGCAGTAATCACGGGCTCGGGTCGAGGTATTGGCCGAAGCGTTGCCAAGCTGTTTGCGCAGCACGGCGCGCGCGTGGTCATAAATGATTTCGACCCAGAGTTTGCCCAACAGGTGGCAAGTGAAATCAGCGCTGAAGGTCAACAGGCGATCGTCTGTCCCGGTAGTGTAACCGCGAATGATTTTCCCGAGAAAATGATGACTACTGTGCTGAGTCAATTTGGCCGGCTCGACATCATCGTGAACAACGCTGGCTACACCTGGGACGCAGTTGTCCACAACATGACTGATGAAGCCTGGCAATCGATGTTGGAAGTTCACCTCACAGCGCCATTCCGGATAATCAGGGCCGCCTCTTCCTACTTGCGTGAGACGGCAAAGCAGGAGATCGCCAGGGGCGAACGTATCCATCGAAAGATAATCAACGTTTCCTCGGTTTCAGGACTTGCGGGCAGCGCCGGTCAGGTCAACTACTCCGCAGCAAAAATGGGCGTCGTCGGCATGACGAAAGCATTGGCACGGGAGTGGGGCCGATTCAATATCAACGTCAATGCCGTGGCCTATGGCTTCATTGAGACGCGTCTCACTGATGTAAAAGAAAAAGGGCAGCGAATTCGAGTTGACGAACGCGAGGTCGACATCGGTATTCCTGAGGCAGCGCGGGAAGCGTTTAAGCAGATGATCCCCCTCGGCAGGCCAGGTACACCCGACGAGGCTGCTGGACCAGTGCTCTTTCTGGCTTCGCCGCTTTCGGATTACGTAAGCGGTCTCGTATTGATGGTTACCGGTGGCTCCTATATGTGAGAACGAGGGGCGATTCAGTTGATGGTCACAACTCAACACCTTAACGAGATCCATTCGGGACTCTTTCAGATCGAACTACCCTTGCCGATTCGGCCAAGCGGTGTTCAGGTCTATCTGTTTCACAATGGCGCTCAGTCAGTACTCATAGATACGGGATTAGGTACTGACGAGAGCGTTAGTGTGCTTCACGACTCCCTGCGCGAAGTTGGCTGTAACTTCTCCGATATTGCACTCACGATTTGTACCCACTACCACCCAGACCATTACGGTGCTTCACAAAAGATAAAGCAACTCACTGGCTGCGACGTGCTCATGCACAAAGCCGATGCAGAATATCTATTGAGAAGTTTGTTACTCAACAAAACCGATTATCGCAAGTTTCTTTTTTCAAATGGTGTTCCAGTAAACGGAGAAGTCAGCGCACCTCCGGCCCTCAGAGTGTTAAAGGATTGCTATTTGCCAGTAGTGCCCGATAGGTACATTGTCGATGGAGAAGAGTTCAGGTTCGGAAGTGTTAGCCTACAAGCAATATCGACTCCCGGCCATACCCCAGGCCATATCGTGCTCTATTGGCGGGAGCAACGAATACTCATCAGCGGCGACCACCTGCTCCCGGACATAACTCCGCACGTGGGAATCCACATTGGATTAGAAGGCGATCCTCTTTCGGACTATCTGGATTCATTAAGGCGGTTGGAGGGACTTGAAATCGAACAAGTCCTTCCGGCCCATGGGCGATGTTTTGGCGAGCACCAGGCTCGCATACGTCAGATATTCACTCATCACAAGGAACGCCAGCAAACGATCCTCAACTATCTTAACTACGGCCCTGCGACTGCTTACGAGCTGGCCCTGGCACTATTTGATGAGTCGCTTCCTGACTTGCACAAAGAGATTGCTGCCTATGAGGTGCTTGCCCATCTAGAGTTAATGAAGAAAACAAACAAGGTTCACGTTCAAAAAGAAAATGAGGTCGTTCGCTATCGGTTGTGAGTGCTTTTTATGGCCAGGGATCCTTTCTCGAAATCAGTAGTCATTGCCGGAGTGGGAGAATCGGAGTGTGGCAAAGGTGTAGGGCTATCCATGCTTCAACATCAGGCTCTTGCCTCGAAAAGAGCGTTAGCCGACGCAGGGTTAACCAAGGCTGATGTGGATGCTGTTATGACCACCGATGTTGTGGGCTTGCCAAGTTTACAAATAGCCGAATACCTGGGCATCAAACCAAAATTCACTGATACGACAATTACAGGTGGCTCGGCCTTTGACGTGTTCGTCGAACATGCCGCGCTGGCCATAACAGCAGGATTATGCGAGGTAGTTCTAATAACGTATGGCAGTTCGCTGTGGACAGATCATCGTCGTCTGGTAGAACAAGGCGGCGTGGATCCGCGAATGCCGGCGGCCCAGTTTGAGATGCCGTATGGTGATCTTTCACCGATTGCTGCTTACGCACTTGCTGCGGCACGTCATATGCGCGAGTTTGGAACAACGAGTGAACAATTGGCGGAAGTGGCAGTGGCCTCGCGACAGTGGGCGGCGCTCAATCCTAGAGCGTTGCTACGCGAAGCGATTACTGTCGCAGATGTGATCCAATCACCAATGATCGCCAGCCCCTTCCATAAGCTTGACTGCTGTTTAATGACCGATGGCGGTGGTGCCCTGGTCGTGACCTCCACGGAAAGAGCCAGAGGCCTGCATGCTCGGCCCGTTTATCTTATCGGCTCGGGTTTCAGCGCTACTCATCTGACGATTACTCACATGGAGGATCTGACGACTACGGGCGCTGTTACGTCGGGTCGTCAAGCGTTCGCGAGGGCAGGTCTAAAACCCAGCGATATCGATGTCGTCGAGATTTATGACTCTTTCACTTTTTCAGTTGTGGTGGCCCTTGAGGATCTGGGTTTTTGTGAAAAGGGTGAAGGTGGTTCCTTTGTCGGGAAGGGCCGACTGGCGCCCGGAGGCGAGTTACCCACCAACACTTCCGGTGGTGGACTCTCCTACACACATCCAGGCGCTTTGGGAATCTTTCTGGTTATAGAAGCTGTGCGTCAGTTGCGGGGCGAGTGCGGAAATAGACAGGTGTCCAATGCGCAACGGGCACTGGTCCATGGAATTGGCGGATGGCTTTCCGCCCACGCCACGCTTATTTTGGGAGTATAGGTCCTAATGGATACTCAAAGACCATTACCTAAGCCTGATCAGGATTCAGTTGCCTATTGGGAGGCGGCTCGGCGCCATGAGCTTCTGCTACAGCAGTGCAGCGCGTGCAACAAATTTCGCTTTTACCCCCGTTGTATCTGCCCCTATTGTTTTTCAGATAAGTTCGAATGGCGTCAGGCAGCGGGACGCGGCACTGTCTATTCATTCACGATAATTCACCGGGCGCCCTTCCCGGCCTTTCGCGATAAAGTTCCCTACGTGCTGGCTCTTATCGAACTTACTGAAGGTGTGAGAATGATGACCAACATACTGGAATGTGAGCCGAACATGGTTGAGATAGGGATGCCTGTGGAGGTGACTTTCGAGGACGTTACTGAGGAAGTTACGTTGCCACAATTTAGGCCCGCAAAAGCATGATCCTTTGGCGTTGCTAAGAAGTGACTTGGAGTATGGAATCACTTTATTTCGAAGATTTTGCGCAGGGTCAGGAATTCGTGACGCGCTCACGCACGATCACGGAAGCAGATGTCGTAGCTTTTGCCGGGCTTTCGGGCGACTTTCACCCGTTGCACACGGACGAAGAATTCGCGAAGAAGACAATGTTCGGAGCGCGCATTGCGCACGGGTTACTTGGCTTGTCAATCGCCTCCGGGTTGATTAACCAGATGGGAATTGGCGAAAAGACGGTGCTGGCATTTCTTGGTTTGACTTGGAATTTCAAAGGCGCATTGAAGTTTGGCGACACAATCACAGTGCGTCAGAAGGTAGCGGAAAAACGCGATACTTCAAAACCGGATCGCGGCATCTTGCGGATGGCTATCGAAGTTATTAATCAGCGTGGAGAAGTTGTTCAGGAGGGTGAGCACACTCTGATGATCAAGAGGCGCGTGTAAGAATCGGGAGAATGCTTTGGTCGGAATTACTGATTATACATCTTATGTTCCACGCCATCGGCTGCGCCGTGATTTGATTGCCGGACAGTGGGGCGCAAAATCTCTCGGGGGTACGAAGGCAGTTGCAAACTATGATGAGGATGCCCTGACGCAGGCTTACCAGGCCACGTGGAGTCTGATACAGCGAGACGCCTTAAACGATTCAGTCGATGCTCTCTATTTTGCCTCCACTACCTCTCCCTACTGGCAGCGCGCGGCTTCGAGTTTTATTGCTGCTGCCTGCGATCTTCGTGATGAGATTGAAACTCTGGATTTTGGAGGAAGCCTGCGGGCTGGAACCGGCGCCCTGCGTGCGGCACTCAATGCGGTGTCAGCCGGTTGCCACAGCAGAGCCGTCGTTACTGCCGCCGATGTTCGCGAAGGCGCTCCTGAGTCGGCCGAGGAACAGATTTTTGGCGACGCCGCGGCTGCACTAATGATTGGGCGAGAACAGGTACTAGCAGAACTGTTAGGACAAGCATCGCGTTCGGATGATTTTTTGGATGAATGGCGGCGAGATCGTGATCGATATGTAACAGTGCTGACTTCACGATACACAACGGAACGAGGCTATCTCGCCAACGTCGTCTCCGTGGGACAGCAGGTACTGAAAACTGCCGGGCTGAAACCTGAGGAAATAGGTTTTGTCGCTCTGAGTTCGCCCGATGGCCGGGCGCACAACCGCGCCGCGCAGAAACTCGGCTTCGTACCCGAACAACTTATTGAAGAGCCTATTAAGGAGGGTGGAATCACAGGCACGCCGTTGGCACTAACCTTGCTCTGCAAAGCTTTGGATCAGGCGAAGCCGGGTGCCGCTATCCTCGTGATCAGTCATGGCGACGGCGCCGACGCTCTGTTGTTCCGAGTAACAAATCTCAAGCAGAAGAGGCAGGGGCAAAACCCGGATTCTTCAACTATTGAGATTCCCAGTTATGCAATCTATCGCAAACTTCGAGATTTCACTCGGTCGCCGGCAGAAGAAGGTGCGGCAATCTCAAATGTAATGTTTGAAAAAGAGGAGAGGCAAAACGTGCGTCTCCATGCAACGCGCTGTCTGAGCTGTGAGACAGTTCAGTTTCCACCGACTGTTGTTTGCCTTAAGTGTCATAGCCGCGATCAGCTGGAGGAAGTAAGACTGCGCCGGCGCGGGACAATCTTCACTTTTACCCGCGATTACTTGTACAGCGCGCCTAACCCACCGACGGTTATGGCAGTAGTCGAACTGGAAGAAGGAGCTCGGTTCTACTGTCAGGTAACAGATGTTGATCCAGATAAGGTGAAGATAGGCCAGAATGTTGAGCTCACCTTGCGGCGACTAAAGGAGGGGGGCGGAATGCATCACTATTATTGGAAGTGCCGGCCGGTCTAGTGGGGTGAATCGTAAATCGTGAATCGTGAATAGTAAATCGTGTGTGAATAGAGCCACGAGTGACGATTCACGATTCACGATTCACGATTGTTGAGGAGTTAGACCATTGACGGAATCAATCAAGGACAGGGTAGCCATTATTGGAGTTGGCTGCACGAAGTTTGGCGATAATTTCGATCTCAGCTATGAAGAGATGGCAGCCGAGGCCGCTTTTCTGGCACTAAAAGATGCGGGGATCGAGATTGATCGCATTGGGGCGGCGTGGCTCGGAACGTTTTCACCGGGTCAGGGGCATGGTAAGGCAAGCGTTTCTCTGGCCGACGCAATCAGACTCTATAACAAGCCGATCACGCGCGTGGAAAATTATTGCGCCACAGGAACCGACGCTTTTCGCAATGCATCGATGGCGGTTGCTGCCGGCATTTACGATGTGGCGCTTGTTCTTGGCGTTGAGAAGTTGAAGGACCGGCCGGCGCGCGGTCTTGTTTCCGAAGGCAATCATGCTTATCAACACGATGGCTCTACAGCGCCGGGTGTCTTCGCGCTCGCGGCAACACGATATCTCGACCGGTTTGGAGTAGGGAGAGACGCTCTTGCCAAGGTGGCCGTGAAGAACCACCACAACGGTTGTCTAAATCCGAAAGCCCACTTTCAGATGGAGGTCACAGAAGAGCAGGTCCTAAAAGCTCCCATGGTTGCCTATCCCTTTGGCCTCTTTGATTGTTGCCCAACGACGGATGGCGCCGCAGCGGCAATTATTTGTCGGGCTGATATGGCAAGGCGGTTTCGCGATGATTATGTTCTGGTTAAGGGATTGGGCCTGGCAGTGACGAGTGGACGTCCCTGGTTTCAGCCCGGTTATGACTACACTGGTTTTGAGGCGACCAACACTGCCGCCCAACAGGCATATCAGATGGCAGGCATCAAGGATCCGCTCAAGGAGTTAGATCTGGCTGAGGTTCACGATTGCTTCACCTGGACAGAGCTTAGCAACTATGAGGATCTGGGCTTTTGCAAGAAGGGTGAAGGCGCCCACTTCATCGGCGAAGGTCGCAGTAGTCTTGAAGGCGATCTGCCCGTCAACACATCTGGAGGGTTGAAATCATCCGGTCATCCGATAGGCGCCAGCGGCGTCCGCATGATCTACGAAGTGACAACTCAACTGCGCGGTCAAGGCGGAGCACGTCAGGTGCGCGATCCAAAGCTCGGGTTAGTACACAATCTCGGCGGGCCGGGTTCCGTTGCTTGCGTAGTAGTTTTGGGACAGCCTTGAGGAGCTGTGAACAAATTGCCGCCAGCTCAGTTAATAGATGCTCGACCTCCTTGGAGTGCGGGGACTTGTCACCGCTTTCAAATGTGAGACTCTTCTAGTTAAAAGCGGTGACAAGTCCCCGCACTCCAAGGAGTTGAGTTGTTTACATTCGAGGCTGACTCCAAAATAAAATCACTCGACCCGCAGTGGGGAGTTCTTTTGCGAGTGTTAACAGATGCCTGATTTTGGCTTAACTGACGAGCAGAGTGCGTTTAGAAGATTAGCGCACGAATTTGCTCTGAACGAAATCGTGCCTGTGGCGCAGCATTATGACCGCACCGCTGATTTTCCCTGGCCAGTCATCAATAAGGCCCACGAAGTGGGGCTCATGAACCCTAACGTCCCCACGGAATACGGGGGGCCAGGCCTTAAGCTTTTTGAGGAGTTGTTGATTGATGAAGAACTGTCCTGGGGTTGTGCCGGCATTGCCGCCTCTTTAACAATCAATAATGTCGCCGCGCTGCCTATTATTATCGCCGGGACTGAAAAGCAGAAACACAACTATCTTGGCCGTCTGGCGCGCGAGCGTCAGCTGACCGCCTATGCAGTGACTGAGCCAAACGCCGGCTCGGATGCGGCGGCAATTCAAACAAAGGCCGAGCGCGTTGGGGACGATTATGTGCTTACAGGCACAAAGCAATTTATTACCAACGCCTCAGTCGCCAATTTCTACATCGTTTTTGCTGTTACTGATCGGGCTGCACAGCGCCGTGGAATCAGCGCTTTCATCGTGGAGCGAGATTCGCCGGGCGTCACGCCAGGGCGGAAAGACGACAAAATGGGCCAGCGCGCCTCCAATACTGCCCAGTTAATCCTGGAGGAGGTGCGAGTTCCCAAAGAGAACCTGTTAGGGGGCGAAGGCAACGCCTTCAAAATAGCCATGGGAACTTTCGATCGCTCTCGTCCCGGGTCCGGCATCTTAGCCGTTGGAGTGGCGCGACGAGCGTTGGAAGAAGCCGTCAAGTATGCCGGAGAGCGTAAGACCTTTGGTGTGCCAATCGGCCAACACCAGGCTATACAGTTCAAAATTGCCGATATGGCAATGGACATCGAAGCATCGCGCTGGCTCTGTTGGAATGCTGCCTGGTTGATAGACCAGGGGCGCCGGGCTTCCCGTGAAGCATCGATGGCCAAGTGTTTTGGAGCAGATGTCGCGGTGCGTGTCACGTGCGAAGCTGTTCAGATTTTTGGCGGGTACGGCTACATAAAGGATTACGTGGTAGAGAAGCTGTATCGCGACGCCAAGGTTTTTCAGATTTACGAAGGCACTTCCGAAATTCAACGTTCAATTATCGCGCGAGACCTGCTGCGGCAGGAAGCGACACGATGACGCGTCATCTGATTTAGTGGATCGCATTCCGAGCACAAGGACGATTTCCGAAGTAGCACGAAAAGGCACGAACAAAAGTCTGTTGTTTTGGGGTCAAAAAAGAGCCTTTAGCTTCGTGATTCTTCGTGTGATCTGACTGAAGCTCTCTGAAATCACCAGGAGAAGGTCCTCATGAAAAGAAAGATGATTGCACTTGGCTTGGCTCTCGGTTGGGTACTCTTACTGGCGACCCAGCACGGTGGCGCCCCGGCACAGAGCGGCCAGGAGAAAGAGCTGCTCGAGCTCGAAAACCGCATATCTACAGATTATCTAAGCAAGAATCTGGACGCTTTCTCGCACGGGGCGGACGAGGACCTCAGCGGCTTTCATGCTTCGAATCCATACCGCATGGACGGCCGGCAGAAAATTCAAGAGGCGCTGAAGACTTTCTACAAATACTCATCGCCGACAGGCCTCTACAAGCTGCAGCCGCGGGTGCAGATTTATGGTGATACAGCCATCGTGACCTATCACTACGTTGAGACCGGCGAGGCGGAGGGGGGGAAACTCTATGCCTATGAAGGTAAGCAGACCGATGTATTTGTGAAAAAGCAGGGTCGCTGGTCATTGGTCCATTTTCACAGTTCACGCACGGTAAAGCCTCAATAACTCGCTCAAAAAACCGATCGTCGAGGATTACGATCGTTTAAAAAGGAGAAGAAATACCCATGGGAAAACAGGAGAAGCTTATCGCAATACTAATGGCTGTCGTGATGTTTGGTGCTCTGTTCTTTGTCAACTTTTCTACAAGAGCAAACTCGACTCGAAGCAGTAAGATTCGGCGCACTATCCTCCTAAACTTCAAGCCTGAGGCGACCCCGGCCGATATACAGAAGATTTTCAAAGAAGTGAAAGAAAACATCTCTCAGCTTAAAGGAGTCCATAATCTTTTTATAGGCGCGCAGGTGAACGAGCGAGCGTCCTTTAAGTATGGCATCTCAATGGATTTTGATGATGACGCCGCGCTCAAAGCTTATCGTGCAGATCAGGAACATCGCCAAACTCACAACAAATACAATCATCTGATTGAGCAGGCGCAGATCACCGATATCCGTGATGAATGATCGGCTGGGGTGGTAACCATAAGCCGCAATGCCAAAGCATTGGCACTATAAAAATCTTCGTTGGCTATATCTGGCGCTGGCCGTGCTCGAGCTAATCGCTGTGGAAGTGCCGGGAGTGCGTGACTATCGGTTGTCGCCTTATGCGGGATATGAGCTCGGGGCAGAATCGGCCAACGATTTCAATAGCGATTTTCTGATTCCTCGGGTGATCGGTCAGGTACGGCCGGGAAGTCCAGCGGATCGTGCTGGTCTCCAGCCGGGCGATCAGACTCTCAGCGTCGCAGGCATCCCCTTTGAGGATCAGAAACGGATCATTGAACTGGGCAGACCCCAGATAGGCGAAACTCGCGCAATAGTTGTTCAACGCGGAGAGGAGCGGTTGCTGCTTAATGTTACCTACGAGAAGAATCCGGCGAGTTATGATCTCAAATACAGCGCCTTTGCCGTCATTGCTTTCGCGTTTCTGGGTGCGGGAACGATCTGCTTCTGGTTCTATCCAGGTTCCTCGACAAGCTTGTTGTTTTGGTTAGGGCTCACGGGAGCCTTTGTGTTTATGCACAAGCCTTACTTGAATTCTTTTGCCGCGCGCAGCGCGTTCGCCATGCTCAGATGGTTCATCACCTCGCTCTGGCTGGCCTTCTTGCTTCACTTCCTGCTCATCTTTCCGAAACCTAAACGAATACTGACGACCCGGCCGTGGCTGGCACGTTTTGTTCTGTACCTGCCATGCCTGTTGCTCTTCCTGATTATTGCTTATTACACAGCGCGCCCGTCACGCCTGATAGGGGGAGGTGAGTCGGTAATAAACTTCGCCTTCTTGTTCATTGGTGCCTATCTCGTGCTGGGAGTTGCCGCCTTCATACACACATACTTGACTATGTTAAAGAGCGAACGCACACGAGGAATGAAGATCATGGCCGTGGGAACGGCGATCGGTATCCTGCCAATTGCCGTCTCGATAATTACCTTGATCGCGGCGCCCCAAATCAAACTGCCCGGGAGAGACTACTACATCCTCACTTTGGTGTTCATACCCTTGTGTTTCGCGTTTGGCGTGTGGGAGCGCATGAGCGCCGGTCAACGCAGGCCGGCCACTTCATAAGCTCCGATTGGCAAAAGAATGAAGATAACAGTCATAGCATCACTTGTTGTTCTAGTGCTTATTGCTACGCTTCCTGCAGCGCCGACTAATCAGTCTCCTGTCACTGTGATTTCCGGAGGCACGCTCATTGACGGCACCGGCGGCAAACCGCTGGATAACGCGGTGGTGGTTATCCGGGGAAACAAAATTGTCGCAGTCGGTAAAAGAGGAGCAGTCAGTATTCCCAAAGGCGCCCGCATTATTACAGCTGACCATAAATTCATACTCCCTGGTCTCATCGATATACACGTGCACTATGCGGAATGGCACGGCGAACTGCATCTTGTGCATGGCGTAACTACAGTAAAGGACACCGGCAACCCGGTTGAATGGCTTGAGGCCTTGAGTATAGCAATATCCTCCGGCCGCGCAGTTGGACCAAGACTCTTTTATACAGGAAATAGTCTCACCTCGCCTAAGCCTATCAGGGATCACCACATTGGTCTGGAAAGTCCTGAGATGGGACGACTAGCCGTGCGCATACTTCATGAACACGGCGCGGTTGCAGCCAAAGTGCACCAGCAGATCAGTGCGGAACTTATGCGTGCCGTTGCCGACGAGGCTCATCGTCTCCATATGCCTTTGACCGGTCACCTGCGGCGCATTGGCGCCCGAGAAGCAGCCCTGTCGGGCATCGATGCACTGGAACACGCTACCGGCATTCCTCGCTCCGCAGGGACTGAGCCATCGCTCCTCAAAACAACTGATCCAGAGAATGAACTGGTCGGATACTACGATGATCTTAATGAAGCAGCCCAGATGAAGGAGGAAAACTTTGCGCCCCTCATCAAGCTGCTTGTTGAAAAGAAAGTAGCGATAGTGCCAACTCTGATCACCTGGTTTCGTGTTGCTTCAGATCATCGGGCGGCTTTTGCAGCGGAAGATGCTACATACAGCCGGATCGAGGCGCTACGCTACGTACCTGAACGCGTGTTGCAAATGTGGCGCACCTCCTCCATCTACGAGCCGAAAAACGATGAGGACTTACAACGTTTTCGCATGGCCTACCAGAAGATGAGTCGTTTTCTGAAAGCATTCCACGACGCTGGAGGGTTGCTGTTGGCCGGTAGTGCGACAGGAGAGAGCGTGCCCGGCCTTAGCTTGCATCGAGAGATGCTGATGCTGGTGGAACTGGGCCTGTCAGCTGGTGAGGTTATCGAGATAGTCACAAGGCATAACGCGGAGTTTCTACGTAAAGATAAAGAACTAGGCACAATCGCCGTGGGCAAGCTCGCAGACGTGATCGTGGTTGATCGAGATCCCCTTCAGGACATCAGTAATATCGGAACAATTTCAGCAGTGCTGAAGGATGGCGCAATCCTGGATAGAGGTTACCACGCGGATTTTGTCATGCCACTGCCAAGACCAAGAATGGTGCGGCCTGTCTGGCTTGAGCAGGAATTGAAGAAGAGACAAACAAGGTTACAGGGTCCTTCAAATGAGAATTAAATCCGTTAAAAACGAGCGTCTCATGAAGTTCCACTAATTAACCAGTTTGGAGGCACAAAATGAGATTGGCGTTCATAACTCCACTGCTAATTCTGGGTCTTAGTTCTCTATCTTCGGTGGTCGCTCAAACAGGGGCAGGCTTTGAAGAAGAGGGCCGGCCCATTTACCACATGACATTTGTTCAAGCAAAACCAGGTAAGGATCGCGAGTACAGAAGGTTTGCAAGGCAGGTTTTTCAGCCAATGTGGGAAGAGGCTGTTAAAGCGGGCATCATTGAGAGTTGGGCCGTTTATGAACATCCCGTCTACTTTGGCAGCAATGTGGGATACACGCACATACAGATAGTGCGGTTCAAGAACTTTGCCGCCTTCGACGCCTTCATTCCTAACCTGTTGAAGATCACTGAGAAGATGTTTCCGGGCAGAGACTTGCAGCGAGAAGCTGAAAGCCTAATGGATATAGTCAAGAGCGATATCTTTCACGAGTTTGCCAGCACCACAAGTGCGGACGCAAAAGCGAAACCCACAGGGCCGGGCAATTAATTATCCCACGCTGAGGGAATAGCATGATCATTCGAGCTGCGCTAGTTGCGCTGTCTTTAACAGTGACTATGACGACCGGCGAACCGGCCGCCAGAAACGTCACGGTCATCAAAGGCGCGACAGTAATCGATGGCACGGGTAGGTCACCTATTGTCAACGGTGTGGTATTGATCCAGGGGAATAAGATCAAGGCAGTGGGAACCCAGACAACGGTCTCAATACCCAGGGGTGCAATTGTCGTGGATGCCTCGGGCAAATACGTCCTCCCGGGGCTAATCGATATGCACGTCCATTATCGCGAATGGCAAGGCGAGCTCTTTCTGGCTAATGGAGTTACAACGGTCAAGGACCTTGGCAATCCGGTGGAATGGATTTCGGAACTGAGCCGAATGCAGGTTGCCGGCAGACTTCAGGGACCAAGAATATTCTACGTTGGCAACAACCTCGACGCGCCGCCACCAGAGGGTGACCATCATGTCGCAGTTGGTTCAGCAGCAGATATTGAGAAAGCCGTCAACCTGCTTTTCAAGCTGAATGTCAATGCCATCAAGGTGCGGCAAAAGATTACGCCTCAACTGCTCCACGAAATAGTCAAGGTCGCGCATGCGAAGGGAATTCCGGTAACGGGGCACCTCGGGCTGACCAACGGAGAAGAAGCTGCCCTCGCTGGCATCGACGGCCTGGAGCATGCCACCGGCGTTGCGCGTGCCACTTCAGACGCGCCCACACAAATTGCGGTCAATGCCAAAGGGTTGAATAGCTTTCTGGAGGATCTCAGAGGCTTTGCCCAGATGAATCGAGTCAAGGAATGGGCCTTAATCAAGCTGCTGGTTGCCAGGAAGGTCAAGCTTATACCGACCCTTGCTGTCCGCAGGCGCGCTGTTGCTGACCGAGCCGCACAGGAGCGGTCACGGATGGAAGATGATCGTTTTGCGAGCAATCCGGAGCTGGCATACGTGCCAGAAGCGGTGCGCCGAAACTGGAACGAAGCACCTTTGGACCACAAGATTCAGGAAACGTTTGGAGTCAAAGAGATGGAAATCATGCGCGAGGGCTATCGCCGGCTCGGAGCATTCGTGCTTGAGCTGCATCGCGCAGGAGGGGACGTTCTGGCAGGCTCAGACAATCTAAATGACGTGCCTGGTTTAACGCTTCACCGTGAGCTCGAGAGCCTGGTCGAAGCCGGAATGTCTTCCATGGAAGCGGTGCTTGCGGCAACCAGAGACGCAGCCACCTTTCTAAGGTGTGCTGACCTGGGAACAGTCGAGCCTGGCAGAACAGCTGATTTGATCATCATCAGTGCAAACCCGCTCGACAATATACGAAATCTGGATAAGGTTGAGAGAGTGTTTCAGGATGGCCGAGAAGTCGAAATCAGTTTTCATCGCAACTATAGCCTGCCGCCGTCGCGTCCCAATCTCGTTCGTCCTCTGTTTTTTGAGCGATTACTTGCCGCTGAGAAGTGATGAAAGTCGAGAGTTGATCTGAGGGAAAGGTACGACCATAGAAGGGAGAAGCCCTCGTGTTCTGGCCGATACGTTACAGGTTGGTTGGTCTACTGACAGTTGGCAGCATGATCAACTTCATTGACAGGGTCAATATCTCAGTAGCGGCACCTGTCATCATGCCGGCTCTTGGCTGGGACGAGGCAAAATTCGGCGTTATCTTCTCCGCATTTTTGGCCGGTTACACCTTGTTTCAATTTCCAGGAGGCCTAATCGCCGACAGATGGAGTCCCAAAAAGGTGGTGGCTATATCTTGCCTTGGCTTCTCCTTGTTCACGGCGCTTACACCCCTGGGTGGATTGGCTTTTTTGCTGATGCTAATCCTTCGCTTCTGCGTTGGCATGTTTGAGTCGGTGAGCTTTCCCGCCTACGCATCGATCAACTCACGGTGGATTCCGCGGCGGGAATATGGCCGGGCACAGACCATTAGCCTTTCTGGTTCGTACCTTGGCCAAACCCTTGCCTATCCCCTCACCACCTGGCTCGTGCTAACGCTGTCCTGGCAATGGAGCTTCTACTTCAATGCTTTGTTGGGCCTGCTTTGGATCATGATTTGGCTAGCATTCGCGACCGATGATCCGGCGCAACATCGGAAGATCACTAAGGCTGAACTAGCTGATATTGAGGAGAACCGGGCGGCGCGTCCCAGCGCGCCAGTCTCCTTCTGGTCGGTGCTCAAGACGCGTCAGGTGTTGTTTTTGTCCCTGTCTTATCTTTGTCTGGTATACGGCGTATGGATGATCATCCTCTGGCTTCCGACCTACCTCGTGAAGGCACGTGGTTTCTCTGTTCAGCAGATGGGTTGGATTGGCATGATCCCTACAATAACAAGCTTTGCCGGTTTAGTCGGTGGCGGCATGCTGTCGGACATTTTGTTGCGACGTGGCTTCAGCACGCGTTTTGCCCGAGCTCAGGGGCCAGCACTTTGTATCATTCTTGGAGTGCCCTTTCTGGTAACAGCAGTCCTGGTCCCCTCGGGAGCACTCGCGATCTCTTGCTTTGCTATCTATTTATTCGCAATCACCTCGTCCACTGGTGGTTACTGGGCCGTTCCTTTGGAGCTTAATCCCAAATTGGTTGGAGCGATCTCCGGGGTGATGACAGGTGCGGGCAATCTGGGTGGCGTCTTTGGCCCAATTAGCGCTGGATACTTCTTCAAGGCTACGGGCAACTGGGCTCTGCCATTTCTGGTGGCCGCCGGGTTCGCAGTTTTAGCGTTTCTTATCTTCTTTTTCCTGGTGGTGCCTGAACCATTGGCGAGTGAGAGCGCTAGGGCTGAACCGGCAGTGGAAAGACGAGCAGCCTGAGAAAATATCGGGGGCGCGTGGTTGGGATCTTCATTCGACCATGGCGCTTGAGTATCGTAGGATTCAAATTGCGCACCACAACCTTGGTTTGTAGCGCTATTTTCTTAGTCTTTCTCGGAGCCTCTCCAGTACCTCTGTTTTGTCAGCAGAATCCGGATCAGGGTCAGAAAGCTCTGCCAGCCAAGGTCATTCAGCACCCCCGAGCGATACAAAAAGAGGTCTCATTCCAGACCGAAGATGCATGGAAAATCTTTGGCACTTACACTGTTCCAGCCAGTTACAGAGAGGGAGAGAAACTGCCTGCTGCGTTGCTTCTATCTTCAGCACCACATTCACAGGTTGTGTGGGGTGTTTACCCCGGATGGTCAAGAATTCAAGAATCGATACCCACATTACGAATAGACTTGCGTGGTCGCGGCAAGAGCGAAGGAGAAGTGCCCTTTGAAGATTTTATGCCAGCCCAACGTGAGAATGTCGCTTTCGATGTCAAAGCTGGACTCAACTTTCTGAGTGCTCAGCCAGAGGTGGATCAAAGGCGCTTAGGCATAGTCGCTGAGGGGTTTAGTGCTGGCCCAGCCATCAAGGGCGGATTCCTAGACCCACGCGCTCGTGCTTTTGTGCTTGTATCCGGTCCTTTGGATCAAAAGGCGTTGGATCTTCTTGCCTCGAACGTTAACAAGCCGCTTCTGTTTATTGTCAGCGACGAGGATAAATCGAGCTTTGCTGGGTTGACGAAAGCTTACACCTTAACCAAGAACGCCGAAAGTGACATCTGGGTCCAGTATGGGCTTGGCAGTGGCCTGAGTATGGGAAGCGTTTGGCGCAGTAAGTATCCAACTCAACCAGAAGAGAAAGCCATCGATTTTTTGGCCGGCGAATGGCTAATGAGCAGACTCCACCGATTCGGCCAGCTTAAAGAGATAAAACTCCAAACGGCGGATGGCTGGACGCTTTACGCGAACCTTGGGTTACCGGACAGCTTCAAAAAGGGTGAACTGGTACCTGGCGTAATTCTACTTCCGACCGCCCTTTCGGACCGTTCGAGTTTTCACAACCTTGAGCAACTGTTGGTCATCAATGGTATTGCTGTTCTTAATATTGACTGGAGAGGAATCGGCAAAAGCGTCGATAAAGGGAACCTCCTTGATCTCCCCGGAGATGTGTTTGCTCAAGCTCTTAACGATCTCCACGAGGGCCACAGATTCCTCAGCTCCCTTGAAGGCATCGATCGGCAACGCATCGGAATTCTGGGCGGTGCCGTCGGCGCAAAGCTTGCCATAGCCGGCTCGAAAGACTTAAACATAAAAACCCTTGCCCTGCTGAGCCCGATCACGCGGCCAAACGAGTTGGCAAGTGATCGCCAAAGAATAGCGTCGATTAATTGTCCGATCTTACTGGTTACGAGCGATGGGCTTGGGGATTCGACTAAGGAAATCGCACAATTTGTTGCGAGGAATCAACGTAACGCCGTACGGTCCTATCCGGGTGGTCTTCTCGGCTATGCGCTCTTTAATCTGGACCAAAGACTTGAGCAAACAATCACTGATTGGTTCAAACTTCAATTACAGGGCTCCCAATAAACAGGCCTGCTTGCAAGCAAAGGAGAGTAGTTCATGATAGTAGATAGCGATACCCACATAAACGAGGAAATCGATGCTTTCGAGCGCTTTCTTGAAGCTCCTTACACTTCCCGCCGCCCGGTTAAAGTTAAGGATACGTTCGGGCTGACGCGCCTTGTTTTTGAAGGCCGTTTGTATCCTGAAACTCGGCTAAAGCAGGCGCATAGCAAAAATATTGAAGGTCTAAGAATGGGAGGTATACAGGCCGGCGCTCAAGATCCGAAAGCGCGGCTGGGAGACCTGGATTTGGAAGGCATAGATATACAGCTGATTTATGGAAGTCTTGGTCTTGCGCTGTCCGCGCTGGAGGATAAAGACTTTGCTGCCGCAATGAGTAGGGCCTGCAATAACTATTACGCAGATTTTTGCAGTGTCAATCCGGAACGACTCAGGTGTATGGCTACACTTCCACTGCAGGACATCCCGGCATCGGTGGAAGAAATGCGACGTGCAGTAAAGGACCTTGGATTGACTGGGATAACTTTGCCTCCGAATGTAAATGGCAAGAACCTGGACCATCCGGATTTCTATCCTCTGTATGAAGAGGCGCAGAAGCTCAGGCTACCGATCGCTATTCATTGGGGCAACGGGGCGTATCTAACTGCTGCCGGCACTGAACGCTTTAATACTCACTTCATGACTCATGCCGTTGGGCACACGTTCGAGCAGATGATCGCAGTTGCTTGCATTGTTTGCGGGGGAGTAGCTGAACTTTTTCCCAAGCTGCGTTTCGCTTTTCTCGAGGCAGGCTGTGGCTGGCTGCCTTACTGGATGGAACGTCTGCATGAGCACTATGAACGGCGCACAGCGGAAGTGCCGTTAATGAAGAAGGACCCCTTTGAGTACATCGCGGACGGAAACTGTTTTTTTGCGACCGAGCCGGATGAAAAGATGTTACCGGCAGTGATCAATGTGATGGGTGATGATCTAATACTTTTTGGATCTGACTATCCACATACCGATAGCAAATTCCCTAATTCTGTTAAACGGGTGAGAGACAGGACCGATATCTCCGAAGAGTCGAAGAATAAGATTCTCACCAAAAACGGTGCTCGCTTTGTAGGAATCGAGACAGGCAAAGCAGAACAGGAAAAGATCGCCAAACGAAGCTGATACTCGTGCGGAGTATAGGAAGTCCTTGAAGCGCCCGATTCATTATGGTTGGCTGGTTGTCGCCGTCTCGTTCGTAACAATCAGCTTAGTGTCACCCATCGGCACGACGTTTCAACTTTTCTACCAGGCACTTAAGGATCAATATCATTGGAGTCATGCCGGCATTTCCGGCATCTATGGGCTACATCAGTTTCTCAACGGTGCTATCTCCCCTTTGGTGGGTTGGCTGCTGGATCGTTATGGTCCCCGACGTACGATGCCAATCGGTGCCCTCATCCTCGGAGTCGGTCTCGCATTGAGTAGTCAGATAAGTGCCATCTGGCAGTTGTACCTGACGTTTGGGGTTGTGGCGGCTTTCGGCGTGGCGATGCTGCAGTCGGTGCCTAACACTGCAGTCGTCTCGAATTGGTTTAGCCGAAATCGGGGCACGGCGATTGGTCTGGCCCTTTCTGGCTCCGGGTTGGGCCAGCTTTGGTTAACGCCTGTAACTCAGTGGCTGATCCTTCATTTTGGCTGGCGTAACACGTTCGTGCTCACTGCTTCGCTCATTATTGTTGTACCTACAGCTCTGATCCTGGCGTTCCTTTATCACAAACCATCCGATAAAGGACTGAAACCAGTGGGAGAGACTGAGGAAGAACTTCTCAAAGCGAAGCGGCAAGTGATCATCGTCGATAAAGCTTGGGCGCAAACCATTTGGACCCCAGCCTGCGCGATGCGCACCTACCGGTTCTGGGCCCTGGCGCTAATGACCTTAATTTTTTCTTTTGGTTACTTTTTGATCGCGGCCCAGCTTTTCGTACTCACTCAGGAGTTCGAAACGTTTCAAGCACAATCGGTTGTTGTTGCGCTGATCATTGGCGCTCAAGGACTCAACAAAGGCGCTGCTAAATTTTTTGGTGGCATTGTTTCGGATCATTTGGGACGAGAGAAAACAATAACAATCAGCGTGGGTCTGATCGTCGTCGGCGTGTTTGTACTCAATGTCGTGCAGGGCTCGCCTTCCGTATGGCTGCTTTTTGTGGCGATCTTCATTTATGGCATGGGCTACGGATTCTGTTTAACCACCATGATGGCGGCTTACGCAGACGTCTTCCAGGGTCCGAGGCTGGGCGCGATACTTGGGTATCTGACGCTTGGAGGCTTGCTCGGTGGCGCATTGGGCACCGCGGCCGGGGGATATCTGCGTGATGTAACGGGCAACTATCAAACAAATTTTCTGCTTGCAACTCTGGCCTTTGCCTCTTCGGTGGCTCTGGTCTGGAGCGCTAAACCAGGGAGCGTCAGAATTGTTCGTAAGATCGATGTGGACCTCAGCGGGTCGCAGAAACAGGGGATGCTAAATGAGACCGTTCCTTCAAAATAGGCGCAAGTCGACGAATCCAAGACCACTTACCTGTGGATTCACCTTGCTGGTGGTAATCTGCACTTCTTATCCATTCGAAATACGTGGCGTTGCGCGTAAAGGAGATTCCGTTGCGGAGGAAATGCGCGCTTTCTCAAGGGAAATCATCGCCGCCTACGAAAAGCGAAATACAGCGACACTTAAGAGTTTCTATGCCAGGCAACCGGACGCCCTGTTTTTCTGGGAGCGGAGGATGAGCTACTCCTGGCCACAGATTGAGAGCACAATCGACTCTCTAGTGGGCGCGCTGGCCGAATTGAAGTTAACGACTCGCGAGTTTCGCTCAGGGGGATCCGGCAAGAATGGCTGGTATGCCGCGACTTTTCATGCTGAGAGGGTCACGTCCGATGGGAAGCGATTCTTTTCTGACGGGCGTTGGACGGTTATTGCCGAGAAGGTTAACGGAAGATGGTTAATCGTTCATGAACATACTTCTTTTCCATTCGTCGAGCGTTAAGGCTTTAGACCTTGTTGAATAATTGTCCGCTGAGATTCTAGTGTGGTGTCTTTGAAGTTCGCCTATTAATTCGCCGAGGTTCTCGTGGACTTCTTGTTAATCGACGAGGTCTGATGCGTTAACACGGTGCACCTGTTTCATTGTTCCATTATTTGTGACGCACTACAGTAGCTACATCATATGTCTTAAACCCCGCAGGGGTGCAATGTTTATAGCCGGAGACGCTCCATAATCCCTCCGTCGCCGTTCGAAGGAGCGGAATTGTTCTTGAGTGTTGTCATTTTAGTTGACTTCCGCTCCTTCGAACGGCGCTGTTACCGGGGTGTGGCGAGGTCCTATAAACATCCCACTCCTGACGGAGTGAAGATGGCTAATTAGTTAAGCGAACTTCGGAGACACCACACTAGAAGGTAACAAGTTGGGAATTCTTTATGAGGTGAGACTAGATGAAAACAGTGGCGAATCAGTTAATGGGCTGCCGCAATGCAGGTCTTTTGGTTAGGGCGATAGTTGGGATCTCCGTAGCCGTGATCCTGTTTATTTCAGCATCTGAACGTCAGGTCGATGCGGACGGCAAATACAGGTTCCCTTTAAATCGGGGTCATAACTCTGGACCGCGACCGATCGATTGGAGATTGGAGAAGACAACCGGCGACAAACCGTCCGCGCGTGGTGGCGGAAAGATGGTTGCCGTCGGAAATAGGTTGGTAGTGCTTTACGGGTTTTTCGAATGCTTTGAAGAAACTAAATGCGAGCACCAGTATTTCGACGAGGTGTACACACTCGATGTGACTACCAAGCGATGGGAGAAGAAGCACCCGAAGTCTGCCTCGGGAACGCTTCCGGCCAAGAGAGTTTTCTTTGGAGCCGCTACTTACAAAAAGAGGAAGACTGCGGTTATTTACGGCGGTTCAGAATACAGCGTCAAAACTGTCAGTACGATCAAGATGTATGACGATATGTGGGAATACAATCCGGAGACTGACACAATGGTGGAGAGAAAATTCACGAATGAAGGGCCGGGGCGACGGTTGGGCCCGGAAATCGTCATCAGCAATGACATGCTTTACCTGTTTGGTGGGTATGACCTGGGGCTCAAGGCGCACAACGATCTGTGGTCTTACAATCTTCTCACTAACACCTGGAAGCAACTTAAGCAAGACAACGACCCTCAATCACCATCGAAAAGATACATCTTTCGTTTTGAAGTAGGTTCCTCGAACAAAGGTCTGTTTCTCTTCGGCGGAAATTACAGAGAGACGAAGACCATCCAGCGGAATGACCTTTTTAGATACAACATTCCTACAAATACTTTTACCCCAATCATTTCGGAGGAGAATACCAACATCACCGGGAGAACACATGGCGCGTCGGCCATCTACGGCGACCTATTCATGATTGCTTTGGGTGATATTCCGTCGGGTGGGTGCCACACCGAGCAAGCAAGCGAACAGCAGAATCCTACCAAGGAAGTATGGAGCATTCGGATTGATGGCAGAAGTCCCTCGTCTAAATGGCAGCCGGTTGAAATTGGATTCAGCCCGCCACCCCTGAAACGAGTAATCTATGCAACCTTGGGCGACAGACTGTACGTCACTCAAGGCTTCGACTATAAATGCGACGATCCGAAAACTGCAGGTCCCATCTATAACCTTGAAACTTACAGTTTCCCTTTGAAAGAGTTGCGCTGACTGACGCCCTTACGGAAAGAGTCCATGTCGCAAATCGAGCAACTGGCCAAACGGCAATCGCGTGCGCCGAGCGCGTATGATATAAGCCGGGAGCAGGTAGAGATATATCCGACACTAAGTGAACCTGAGAAAGAGGGAGTCGTGCTTTTTGAAACGCTCTCCTATCACTTCTCCTCAGGCGTCATTGAAATTCTTGCTCGCCACATCCCTTATGTCGATGCGGAGACGCAGCTTTATATTGCCAGGGAAATCAGAGACGAAAGCCAGCATTTTACTCGTTGCGTGAGCAGTTGTAGGTCGCTCGCCATTACGCCGTTGGATTTCTTCCCCGACATCAGGCGCATCTATGGCGAACACCCAAACTGGTTGCGCTACATGGCAGGTTGCGCTTTTACACTCGAGCAAACGGCCGTCCACGTTTTTGGTAAGTTTTTATCCAGGGGCAGTCGTTACTTTCAACCGGTCAAGCCTTTCGTCGGCGAGGATGAAGATCACTTCTCTCATTCGTTGCTCCAGATGCGTCAGGCAATGAAGCTAAACAACACAGAAGAAGCGACAAAAAACCGAACAGTGATTATTGAGGCGATTAGGGAGAGCCTCGATTGTTATGCTCCTGCTTTCTTCGAACATATAACTCGAGTTATCACCCTCGGCACCAAGGTGACACGCAGCGAGGTGGAGGAAGAATGGCGCGTCGCTCTCCGTAGCTTAAAGAAGAGCTGTGCCAACCTCGAGCTGTCAATTGAGATCGAGCCAGATGCCTGGTGCCTGCACTCGTCGCGAGAGAACCCTTAGCAATAATAGTAAAGGTGGACGAAGGAGGGGAAAATGAAGTTGATCGTAGACACAAATAAAGTGCCGTTTCAGAAAGTCAATCGTGCAGAAAAGTATCCAGGAGTGGGAAAAATCCCCGATAAAGTGCAAGGCATTGAGGGAATTTATTACAAGTATTTTGGCCAGGACGCGAAAGAAGGTCCCTGGGTTTACATGGTGAAGTTTCCTGCCGGTCATCACATTGATAAGCATAGCCACGCTGCCGATCGGGTTGAATATGTGCTCGAAGGAGAGATTCGGTTTGACGGCGAAGTCTTTGGCGCAGGTTCATTCAGCTACATATCCGCGCGAACGCAGTACGAATACGACATTTTGCAGGACACGACGATATTGCTGATTTTCAATGGACCGCCGGGCCTCATTATGTAATGGAAAGCACTAGCACTGTAAAAACAGTTCAGTGCCACCACGCGGTGGAAGCTGTGAAAGGTTGTAGGCTTCATGGAAAGAAATCTCTCAGGTTGGGAGAGAATTGTTATGTTGGACCATTCAAGTCCCATTAAATTGCAGGTTGGGAAGGGGGCAGTCGTGCAGTTCAAGGTTCGCAAAGGTCAAGTCGCCCCCGCTGAAGTACAGCAGCCTTTATCATCGAATAAGACTTAAAATGGAATTGACGGAAATGCTCAAGTGATAGCGATCAGGACTACGATTGCAGGTTGAGCGGGGGCGCCTTGAGTTTCCCGAACCTTGGAACTAACGACTGCCCCCTTCCCAACCTGCAATTAAGTCCACTTGAATCCCAACTCGTGCCTTGCCACTTTGCGAATTTTTCACTGATTCTACGCGCGTGGTGGTACTGACCTATCTATCTTAGGACCACCACCGCGAGGGTTACAAATTGGGTTGGTTGAAATGAACAAATCTCTAGTCATAGATGCCGATACACATGTCTTCGAACCGATTGAAACGTTCGCGAACTATCTACCCGAAGCATATAAGCACCGTGGCCCACGCCTCTTACGGGACCAATGGGGCATCATTCGGGTGTTGATGGAAGGTCGCCTCTATCCGGATCCGTCGATCACCGTTTATGAGGCTCACGAAGAACTTCGTGGTCACGGCCATCTACATAACCATTCTCACAAACATCATTCTCTAGAAGGAGCTCACGCAGCGGAGCATTCACATGCGTCAGGCGCCCATGATGAAGAGGACAGCCTGCTCGAAGGTGTTGCGATGGCTGTACGGCGCCAGGGAGTAAACAATGCGGAGGCAAGAATAAAGGATCTTGATATCGAAGGCATTGATATTCAGGTGTTGCTCGGAAGTCTCTGTTTTGCAGCCTTCACCCTGCGTGACCCTGGTTTTGCTCTGGCGTTTTGCCAGGCTTGCAACAACTATGTGGCGGAATTCTGTTCGGCCTACCCTGACCGGTTGAAAGGAGTTGCAGTCGTGCCTCTGCAAGACATACCGAGCGCCATCGGGGAGGCTCTGCGGGCGGTCAAGGAATTGGGTTTAGTAGGTATCTGCATTCCACCGTCGCTTCCCGGCAAGAACCTGGATCATCCGTCATTCCAGCCATTCTACGCTGAGGTCCAGGAACTTAATGTACCCCTGGGAATTCATTGGGGTAATGGGACTTACTTGCCGGGAGCAGGCACCGATCGATTCAACAAACATTTTCTTACGCATGTTGTCGGACACCCATTCGAGCAGATGCTCGCGCTAACTGCGGTCGTCTGCGGCGGCATCCTGGAAACATTTCCGGCACTGAGATTCGGTTTTCTCGAATCGGGCTGCGGCTGGTTGCCTTATTTAATGTGGCGTCTGGATGAAGAATATCGTGGGCGAAGTCGGGAAGTGCCGCTCCTAAAGGACAAGCCTAGCGAATATATCAAGCAAGGGCAGTGCTTCATCAGTTGTTCGCCCGATGAACCTCTGATTCCGACTGTTGCCGAGAGCGTGGGAGCCGACATGATAATGTTCTCATCCGACTATCCGCATGCGGACGGTCTTTTCCCTGACGCAGTCCGAACGATTAATGAGAGACCTGAAATTTCCCAGGATGTAAAAAAGAAGATTTTGGGAGAGACGGCGGCCCGCTTCTATAACCTGGCGTAGCCATGCAAGTATCAAACGAGCCGGCACGAGAGTTGACAGAGGCTGCGAGTTCCATCTACTACGGATGGATAATTGTCGCCGCCTGTTTTGTAATCATTGCTCTAGTCTCGCCCATTATCTCTTCCTTTTCGATCTTCTACCCTGCGGTGCTCCATGACTTCCAGTGGAGTCGAGGGAGTACTTCTATAGCACTCTCTCTTCATCTCGTGCTTAACGGCATGTTCTCTCCGGTTGCCGGCCATCTAATAGACAGGTACGGTCCGCGCCGTGTGATGCCTATCGGAGCAATTCTGACGGCCGGAGCCTTGATGTGGCTGAGCCGCAGCACTGCGCTCTGGCAGTTCTATGTTGCCTTTGGCGTGTTAGCGGCTATTGGCAGCGTATTGCTCCACATAGTTCCCTTGACCACAATCGTTTCAAATTGGTTTGTGCGCAACCGCGGTACGGCCATTGGTATCGTTGCGGCTGGTTCCGGCATAGGGCAGTTATCACTGCCGCTCCTCCAATACCTGATTGCTCGCATTGGCTGGCGTAATTCATACGTTCTGCTTGGGGCGGCCATCTTAGTGATCCCCACGACCCTAATTCTGTTGTTTCTCTACAGCCACCCTGAGGATCGGGGCTTATCTTTAGCTGATGAACTGAGGAAGCGTCGCAAGCGGCGAAGCGTGGAGTTGGTGGTTGAAGCAGAGGGAAAAGTGCTCGAACGCAAAAGAGGAATAATGAGGAAGGGTGAGGTAGTTATCCTTGATAAGGAATGGGCGGAAAAGGAATGGACCGTCCGTAAGGCGCTTAGGACCTTCCGCTTCTGGGCTTTAACACTAGTCATGGTGATGTTTGCTGCCGGCTTCTTCATTATCTCAGTACACCTCGTCGCCTACCTCACTGACAAGGGATACAGCCCGGTGATGGCGGCATCTGTGATGGGTTTGCAGGGAGTGATCAATTTCATTGGAAAGTTCTTAGGTGGGGTGTTGTGTGACCGCATTGGTAGAGAGAAAACACTCACCTTGAGCATTGCCATATTCATCAGCTGCATCGCATTGCTGAATGTCGGTGGGCTTGTCGTTAGTCCGTTCGTTATCTACGCGTTTACTGTTGCCTACGGGCTGGGCTATGGGATGGCCCTGCCGGCGTTGATGGCCTCCGCAGCAGATCTATTCCAGGGTAAACATTTTGGCGCCATTTTGGGGGTCATGATATTCGGAGGATTCACGGGGGGCGCGCTTGGTACCTGGATGGGCGGCTACTTTTTTGACCGTACTCAAGCCTATCAGGTGAATTTCTGGTTTGCTGCGCTGGTCATGGTCGTTTCTGCCGCACTTATCTGGAAAGCCAGACCCAGTCGAGTTCGCCTGGTGATGTCGCAAGCACCGTGAGATTCTGTACGTATATTATTCTCAATAGAAATTGACCGATCAGGGATCATGATCAGCCAGTGCTAAGAAATTGAGATTTCATGAGCACAACTTTCCTTCTCGCCGCTCGGTCGTGATGAGCACGCGGAGCATGGTTGCCTCAAGTCAACCTCTAGCCGTAGCGGCTGCCATCAACACTCTTCGTTCAGGCGGCAATGCCATTGATGCCGCGGTGACGGCAACACTAGTTCTAATGGTAGTGGAGCCCATGTCGACAGGAGTTGGTGGAGATTGCTTTGGGCTGATCTATCCGGTTAAGGAGAAGCGGTTGATCGGCCTCAATGCCAGCGGTCGCGCGCCCAGCGGGATTTCGGTTGAAACTCTGTTACAACGAGGCATCACACGAATGCCTCTAGAAGGTCCTTTGAGTGTAACGGTTCCTGGTGCACTTGATGGTTTAGCTCAGTGTCTTGCGCGATTCGGCACCATCACGCTTCGTGAGGCACTGCTGCCGGCAGTCTTCTATGCGGAAAACGGCTTTCCGGTTTCTGAGATCGTGGCGCAAATGTGGGAAAGCGGCGCAAACAAGTTAAAGAACAACCCAGAGTCGAAACGGGTTTACTTGCCCAATGGCAGGTCGCCGCTGGCGGGCGAATTATTCCGCAACCCAGACCTCGCGCATACCTTACGATTAATTGGGGAGCAGGGAAGGGGCGTTCTATATGCGGGCGAAATCGGAGAGGTGTTGGTTCGTGCGGTCCAGGAGCTCAAAGGTTTGCTGAGTCTAACGGATATGAGTGACCATGTATCTGACTGGGTCGAGCCTATTAAAACTGATTATCGGGGATTTGAGGTATTCGAAATGCCACCGAATAATCAAGGACTAGCAGCCTTGCTTGCGCTTAACATTGTCGAAAACTACCGGCTTTTCGAGATGGGACACAACACCGCCGAATATTTGCACCACCTGATAGAAGCAATGAAGCTAGCCCTTGCCGATGCTCGGGACAAAATTGCCGACGCGGGCGAGCCAATTAACTTAGATGAGCTTCTTTCGGAGAAGCATGCGCAAGCGCAACGAGCTTTGATCAATCCTCAAACCGCACGAAACGTAGTAGATCGAATTGCCGAGAGGGAACCTGGCGACACTGTCTATGTAGCCGTAGTTGATGAGGAAGGAAATGTGGTTTCGCTAATAAGCAGTCTTTTTAAGGCGTTCGGTTCCGGCGTTACGGCGCCTGGCACAGGACTGCTCCTACAGAACCGTGGCTCGGGCTTTAACCTTGAACCACAACATCCGAACAGGGTAGGACCAGGCAAACGACCCTATCACACGATCATGCCTGGCATGATCATGCGTGATGATCGACCCTGGGTTTGTTTCGGCGTGGTCGGCGGGACCATGCAACCTCAAGGACATCTCCAGGTGGTATGCAATCTCATCGACTTCAACATGGACGCACAGTCGGCTTTGGATGCGCCAAGATTTCGAGTCTTAGAGGACGGTAAACTAGCGCTTGAAGATGGTATCGCTGACAACGTACGTTCCCAGCTTTGCGCAATGAATCACCACATCAGGTCTGCCTCAACTGAAGAAGGATTCGGTGGCGGGCAGGCGATCCTGATCTCGGAAGGAACACTATACGGCGGCTCCGACCCAAGGAAGGATGGTTGCGCGCTGGGTTACTAGGGATCTGACTGTAAAGCCTTGTAAATGCTTGACAGATGGCAAAACCCTATGGTACAGACTGACCGTTCAATTAGCGATTAATAGCCAGCTCGAAGCAACCAATCTCTCATGAACATCAGCTAGCCGGAGACTGGGTATCGAGGCCCCCGCAATAGGCGGAAGTTCGATAGTCTTTGGCCCTTTTCAAAAGGTTAGAGCACGCCCCAAGGACGTGAATGGTATGAATTATCATTACACTTGGGAATTTGGCAGACACTTCGACTTTATCGTGGGATGGCTGCACCGTGTCAACTTCTTCTACTTCTACTTTTACGTACCTTTAATAACTCTGCTGGCAATCGCCCTCTTCTGTTGGGTGCTTATCAGGGTACGCCGGACCGGCTACCTCACTGGTCAGTCTCGGCTCGCTCGATTCCTATGGTATTCCGTCCATTCAATCTTTTGTTGGATTGCAGTGGGTGCCTTTGCTGTGGCGATAAAGATGCTGATAGTTGAGGAACTCGATTATCAGGAACGAAAATGGTTCGAAGCTTATCTCACCCCCGGTCATCTTTACATTTCTAGCGCCGCCTTTGCCTATCTCGCTTTCATTGTTAAGTCGAAACCAACCTATTTCAATCTGCTCCTGGCCCTTTATGTTCAAGTTGCGCTGATTGCTGGCTATGGCGTGGCCTCCTATCGCGTGCTGAATGAAGATATCGAAGGTGCGCTGGGAGGCGTCGTTATGCTCCTGTTCTTTGCAGTCTGCAATTATGATCTTTTTAAGCGAGTGCGCAGTCAATTTTTTGTTGCTATTCCGGCCCAGAGAAAAGCTGTTGTGAGCTAACCTTGCGGCGTTCGGTTTCGATGAAGCGCAACTCATTACTCCGCCAGGCTGAAATAACGGGGGTGTTTGTCTTGGGCTCCGGATCTCCTTTTATAAAGTTGAAGATTCATCGAATCATTCTCTCCTTACTACTTTTAGCGTTTTCCTTCTCGTGCGATCAAAGTGGAGGTGCTCAGAATACATCCTCGACAATAAGTGAAGAGGCTAAGAGAGCTGTCAAGTTGGTTGACCCTTCACAGATAGAGGCAGAGATGGTGCTGATAGATGCTGGCCCATTTCTGATGGGTAGCAATGAACTAACGGGCGCAGAGAGACCAGTTCACCGTGTTTACGTGGATGCCTTTTATATCGGAAAGTTTGAAGTGACGAATGCCCAATTCAAAGCCTTTTGTGATGCCACTGGGCGTTCCTACCCGGAAGCAGAGTGGTCACCTGATGGCGAAACCAGCCTCGCAAATTTTAAGGAGCAACCAGGCTATCCGGTTGTCGGAATTAACTGGGAGGATTCCGTGGCCTATTGCCAATGGTTGAGTCAGCAAACGGGTAAGAAATATCGTTTGCCAACAGAAGCTGAATGGGAGAAAGCAGCGCGTGGAGGTCTTGAGGGCCAGAAGTATCCATGGGGTAATGAGGAGTTTGACAGCGGCGGCCGCCACCAGGCGAATTGCGGATCAGAATCTGATAACGACCGCATACGAAAGAAAGACGGCTTTCTCAATACGTCGCCAATTGGCAGCTTTCCGCCCAACCAGTATGGACTCTATGACATGGCCGGCAACGTCTGGGAGTGGTGTGCCGACTATTATGACCAAAACTACTACTCCAGTTCACCTGAAACAAATCCGCCTGGTCCCAGCAGTGGCGAAAAGCGTTCACTTAGAGGCGGTTCCTGGTTCGGCGGACCGCAACGCATGCAGTGCGCCGCTCGACTCTGGAACTACCCGTTGATTCGTTACGCCAGTACTGGCTTTCGAGTTGCGATGACACCCTAATTTGAAACGGCCCTGCTGCGTGGGTCAAAGAGTTGGATGGAGGTAGCCATGAGAATTCCGCGAATTGCCCTTGAAAATGTCGAGAGTGTTTTAGTCTGTATGTTGAGCCTGCTGCTTCTACTTGTGTTAACAATGCCCGGCCGGGCTCAAACTACAACAGGCACAATTTCTGGGGAAGTTACCGATCCGAATGGGGCCAAGGTGCCGGGAGCGAAAATCACTGCTACAAATGTTCAGACGAGCATCGCCAGGTCGGTCACCGCAGACGAAGACGGGAGATTCGTGATCTCAGAATTGGCACCAGGCCCATATGAAGTATTAGTGGAGCGGCAGGGGTTCACCAAAGAGCTCCACCGGGGACTTGTGCTTACAGTTGGCCGCGATGCTGTTCTTAATGTAGGTCTCAAAGTCGGTGATATTGCTCAACAGGTGGAGATTACCGGGGACGCTCCCCTCGTCAACACGACCACATCGGAAGTTTCCGCATTGGTTAATGAGCGCACGATTAAGGAATTACCTCTCAATGGCCGCGACCTGTTGCAGTTGGCCACTCTGCAGATAGGGGTAGTCAATGCTGGCTTTCTGGCCGACCCACAGCAAATCAATTCTGGAACCGGAACTGTGAAGATGTCGATCAACGGTGGTCGAATCAGTTTTAACAATTTCATGCTGGATGGAACCTCTGTCAATGAGGTTCAGAACACGACGCCCGGTTCAGTCGCCGGAGGATTCACGGGAGTTGATGCCGTGCAAGAATTTCAGTTGTTGACGAATAACTATAGCGCAGAATTTGGCGGGGCCGGAGGCGGCATAGTCAACATGATTACTAAGTCGGGCGGCAATCAGGTGCACGGTACCGCCTTTGAGTTCCTCCGTAATTCGGCGTTAGATGCGCGCAATGTTTTCGATACCGTCGACCTTGACAACGATGGTAAGGCAGATGTGCCGCCATTTAAACGCAACCAATTCGGCGGTAGCATCGGAGCTCCGATACGAAAAAATCAGACATTCATCTTTGGCGCTTACGAGGGTTTGCGTCAGCGGCTGGCTCAAACAAATACCTTCTTTGTGCCAACCGCGGCCGCTCGGAATGGCATAATTGACGGAGTACCAATTCCGGGCGGCGTGGCGCCGGCGATAAGGCCGTATCTGGACTTCTATCCCCTACCGAATGGCGGCGATGTGGGCGGCGGCCTGGGAATTTTTACTCGCGGTGATACGGGACGAATAGACGAAGATTATTTCTTAATCCGCGGTGACCACAACATCTCCTCCAAGGACACTTTTTTCGCCAGGTATTTGTTCGACGATTCCGAGCGTGACGAGCCAAAAACCGTGAACACAGACTCGCTGCTTAAGGCGCGCAACCAATACGTTGGTTTGGGAGAGACCCACATATTCAGCCCGCATCTTATAAACAATGTGCGTTTTGCTTTCAACAGATCCAGAGTCGAAGGCGACGAGATTGACGTGGTCCAAATCCCGGAGTCCCTCTTCTGGGTTCCCGGTGCAATCGCGATTGGCCTCTTTAGGGATCTTGGAGGTCTTTCGCCGCTATCGGATAGAACACTCGTGCCACGCTTCCTGGTAAACAACAACTTTGAGGTCTCGGACCAACTTGGTTATGTTCGCGGCTCTCATAACATGAAATTCGGTTTTACATTTCGCCGAATACAACTCAATGCCGTATCGGCAAACATTCCGTTTGGGGCATTCATCTTCGGCTCCTATGAAAACTTTTTGACTGCGAGTTACTTCATTTTTGCGGCGTCCCTACCAACTGCAAACGACGTCTATCGCGGAATCAGAACAAGTCTCTTTGCCGGGTATTTTCAGGACGACTGGAGAGTGCGGAGTAATCTGACGCTCAATCTCGGGCTACGCTACGAACCTATGACAAGCCCGACCGAAGCAAACAACAAGGTTTCAAATCTTCGAGACTATCTTCGCGATTCTGCATCAACCGTTGGGCTACCTTTTTTCAAAAATAACACGAAGAAGAACTTCGGCCCGAGGGTTGGTTTTGCCTGGGACGTTTTCGGCAACGGTAAGACGAGCCTCCGCGGCGGTTATGGAATCTTCTTCGCGCAAATCTATCCTGCGGGCTATCGTTTCGAGATGTCAAATCAGGCACCTTTCGACATAATTGGCTTTGCGTTTGGTCCAGCGCTTGGCGCATTGCTTGGTATTCCTCCCGAATTTTTCCCACCTTTTCCCAATGCATTTAGTAGCCTTGGGGACATCCCTGGCCTAGTGGCGCTCGAGGCGTACGAGTTTGATCCGCAACCGTCCTATGTGCAGCAGTGGAACCTTACCGGCCAACGACAGCTCTTCGGCAGCTTGACCGCAACCGTTGCCTACGTTGGTTCACGAGGGATACACCTTCCAACCAATAGCAACCGGAACACATCGGCAAACTTCACGCTGCTGCCCGATGGTGAAAAGCAATTTCCACCGGGCGGTAACCCACTGCGAAATCCGGCGTTTGGTCCCGTTCGTGTGACAACGCACAGCGGTGACTCTTACTATCACGCGTTGCAGGTTAACCTGGAGCGCCGGTTTGCACAGGGATTGCAGATGCAAATGGCCTATACATTATCGAAATCAATCGACACGTCTTCTGACGCGGTCGGCGCTTACTTTTTGGAATCAACACAATTCGCTCAAGACCCTTACAACCTTCGAGCAGACCGTGGCTTATCGGTATTCGACGTTCGCCACAATTTTTCCCTCAATACGATCTACCAGCTGCCGTACAAAACCGAATCATCGGCCCACGGTGCCCGCAAGGTACAAGACCTTTTCCTCGGAGGATGGGAGCTGAATAGCATAATCACCGCGCGTTCAGGTACGCCTTTTAATCCGATCATTAGCTTTAACAACTCAAACGACGGGAACACTGACAACATCCAGAGGCCGGATTGGGCGCCAGGAGCGACTCCGGAAAGTGCGGTTACTGGAGGAGTGGAGCATTACTTTAGTGCGTCAGCATTCGTGCCTCCCCCTGCTGGGCAATTCGGCAACGTCGGCCGGAATGTGCTGACTGGCCCGGGACTTTTCACGGTTGATCTATCGTTCTTAAAGACCAATAAGATTGGAGAGCGGCTTACGATGCAGTTCAGGGCCGAGGCCTTCAACTTGTTCAATCGGGCAAACTTTGCGCTACCCGATGTTGTGACCGTGTTTACGGACCAAGACGGGACTATTCCGCCGAATGTTGGGCGGATTACCAGAACATCAACAACGTCGCGCCAGTTGCAATTTGGTGTGAAGTTTATCTTCTGATAATAGAGATTCGAGCGGTAGCGACTTCAAGCCGGGAAGATCACTAGCAGCTTCCTGGGCTTGTCTGATCGTTACCGCTTCTGGCGCGTTAGTATCTATTAATATTTGCTCTCATAAGTTGCGAGAGTTTGTTTTTTTTGAGCAGAGGACTCCTACCATGCATTCAAGAGTTAGGTGTTTTCTTATCCTTAGTCTTGTTACAGCAATCGGGTACTGCTGCTACATGCGAATAAGTAAGGGCAATCAGTCCAGTCATGCCGGCGAACGCAAAATCGCCGGTCAGATTCTCGACAAAGCCGGCAAGCCACTACCAGGCGTGTTCGTAAGAGCGCGTAATCGTGTAACGGGTTGCAGCATTTACGTTTTGTCTCAAGCGCAAGGGCGTTATGAGATTAATGACCTGGAACCAGGTGAGTATGAACTGATGGTTGCCGGTCGAGGCTGGACAGGTCCAGCGCAGACGGTAACGAATGACCAATCCTTGGCGCCAGTGAATCTTCGAGTTAAGCGAGCTGCTATTTATCCTTCAGAGTTGACCAGCGCGGAAATCTTGCCGCTCTTGCCGAAAGGAGAAGGGAAGGAGGTGCTGGTCTCAAATTGCACCAGCTGCCACACGCTGCAAAAAATGGTGTCAGGAGAATGGAATACAAGCGCGTGGCGAGAGATTACTGCCAACATGCGTATGGCCTTTGGTGCGCAGGTTCCCGACGGCAAAGAAGAACTGCTTATCGAATACGTTGCCAGCGCCTTTGCCCCTCAATCAAGTCTCCATCATGCTGCCGAGAAGCTGCCGGCAACGCGCGGCAGGCCCATTGACGTCCGCTACACTGCCTGGGACATACCACTTCAGAAATCGCTGCCGCACACCGCCACCTATGATAATGACGGGAATATTTGGTTTACCGACGCGTATGGCTCACGAATGGGAAGGTTGGAGGTCAAATCTGGCAAGTTCAAAATCTGGGACGCGCCTACACCCAACTCCATTCCGCACGGCATCGTTGTTGATAAGAAAGGCAAGGTCTGGTTTACTGAGCGGCTTCATTTAGATCCAGCTAACAAGATCGTCAGATTTGATCCCGTAACCGAAGCGTTTAAAGAGTATCCGCTCCCGCAAAAGAAATCTGGCCCTCACACCTTGATCTTTGATTCTCAAGGCATCCTGTGGATTTCGGAGTATGAGGGCAACCGGATCGCTCGTTTCGATCCGGAGACAGAGAAGTTTACGGAATATGACGTGCCGGTAAAGGATGCTCATCCATACGGGGTCGACATCGACAACGACGGCGTAATCTGGATTGCCAACATCGGCACCGGCAGTCTGGGGAAACTGGACCCCAAGGTTGGGAAGGTCATGGATTATCCAACACCCACAAAAAACTCGGGTGTCCGGCGCGTACGAGCGGATTCAAAAGGTCGAGTCTGGTTTACCGAGTTTCTTGTTGACCGGCTTGGAATGTTTGATCCGAAGACGGAAAAGATGACGGAATACTTGATGCCTGGCATACGACCTCAACCTTATGCTTTAGAGGTAACGAAGGACGATAAAATCTGGCTTTCTACCTGGCATCAGGATGTGATGGTGAAATTTGATCCCGAGACCAAGACTTTTACCTCATATCCGGTTCCTTTCTTGGATCTGGAAATACGCGACTTTCGCATTGCTAAAGACGACACTCTGTTGTTCGTGGCGATGATGCCGAATAAGGTTGTGGGCATGAAGGCCCGCTGAATTAGCGACTCAGGTCAGGCCAACTGCAGTAGAAACAGGGCTGTACCTCCGCTCGGTGAAACAGATCAGCACCACGGTGAGGTAGATTAGGAAATCTCTCAGGTTGGGGAGGGGGCAAGGCAGACTTCGTCTAAGGAAAGAGGCCAGTCTCAGTCTGCCGCCGCCCCCGCCTAACATTTAATGCCAGTCAAATTGAATTAGCCACTCAAAGTAATCTTTCATGTGTTAAGGCCGGATCATTTCCACTTCAGGAAGTGCTGGCCAACCTGCAGGCTGCTGAAGTTGAGCGATCCTTCAGTGATGTGTGGCTATTGGAGTCAGCGGGGGCGGCGGCAGCCTGAAAGTTGACGCCTTCCTTATCAGAAGCCTGCCTTGCCCCCTTCCCAACCTGAGAGATGTGGCAGTTGAGTAATTCATTTCAGTGATGAATGGCTTCTAAAGTCAGGACCTATTGTCGATATTGAGTTCAAATGTCTAATGAGATGTGGAAGACATCCCGCAGGACGTTCCTCGGCTTATCAGCTATCGCAACGACCGGCAGTTTCTTGCCTAAACAGTTGGTCGCAAGAGATCAGGGATTCGGAGACTGGCCAGATCATGGACATGGTATCGAACAAACGCGATTCAACCCGCAGGAGACGACACTAGGTCCCGGAAATGTTTCTCGCCTGCGGCTCCGTTGGATGTTCGAAGCGGGCTCCGGTATTACGGCAACACCAGCCGTAGTCGGCAATCGAGTCATCTTTGGCTCATGGGACGGCCGCGTCTACGCGCTTGACCGTCTCTCTGGAAAATCAATTTGGACATTCGAAGCCGGAGTGCGGCGCTACCCACCTGATCGCCAGCTGGGCATTTTCACGTCGCCCGCTGTTTCGGGAAGCGGAGTTTATGTGGCCGCAGATCGGCTGATCAAATTAGATATTGAAACAGGAAGATTGATATGGGAACGAACGATTGGTAATCCAGAGAAGACTTTTGAATACTTTTGGGCACCGCCACTGGTGTACGATGGCAGGGTCTACGCTGGTGTTTCGGATGGAAGTGAAATCACTACGCGAGGGAGATTTGTATGTGTCGACGCCGCCACCGGAGCGCTCAGCTGGAATTTCTTTACGGTGGCTGCTAACGTGGCCGGGGGCGCAGTTTTCGCCGCGCCCTCCCTTGATTGGCGCACGAAAACGCTTTACGGCGCTACGGGAAGTCCGTTCAAAAAGCTACCAGGACCGTTGCGGTACAGTTGTAGCTTAATCGCACTCGACGCGATTACGGGAAGGCTGCGCTGGGCCGATCAGGTTCATCCTCATGACGAAAGAAACCTGGACCTAAACTGTCCACCAATGCTGCTTACCGCAGTGCATCGGGGCAAGCCCTTAAAGTTGATTGTGGTTGGAGGCAAGGATGGCATTCGCGCTTGGAACCGCGTAACAAGAGAACGACTCTGGCGTGTCCAACTCACTCCAGCTCTGTCACCGAACAGTACGCAGTCATTGCCTACCGACGGGCCCGAAACGGGACCGACGGCCGCCGCAGATGCGCTTATCTTTTTTGCGTCCAATAATCATAGCGATAGCAGTTGTGTGCTTGCTGCGCTCGATGCAGCAACAGGCGAAATTCGATGGGTTCATTCGCTTCCCGCTTTCCAGTTTGGTCCAATGTCGGTGGCAACCGGCGTGGTTTTTCTCGGGCTAACGGATGGAAAACTTCGAGCGTGGCGAACAACCTCTGGCGAATTGCTGTGGGAATCGCCAGCTAGTCAGCCGATCGCTGCTGGGCCAGCTATTGCGGGAGGCATGGTCTTCATAGGCACCGGCGCCGGTTCCTATCTGGCAGGAAACCAACTTCTTGCGTTTGGGCTATAAAGAGTTTGAAGTTCGGGTGGGGACGAAACGAAACGAAAACACCACCAACTTCGGAAGGTGTGAAATAAATTGGTTAAGGGCTTTATAGAAAAATCTCTCAGGTTGGAAGGGGGCAAGACAGGCTTCAGGGTAGGAAGGAGTCAACTTTTAAAATCTCTCGGGTTGGGAAGAAGGGGGCAAGGCAGGCTTCTGGGGAGAAAGGGGTCAACTTTTAAAATCTCTCGGGTTGGGAAGGGGGCAAGGCAGGCTTCTGGATAGGAAAGAGGCCAGTTTCAGTCTGCCGCCGCCCCCGCTCAACTTTGAATGTCATTCAACATTGATTTGACCACTCAACCCTGTTAACCTCCGCCACTCAGAAAGGAGCTTCCTCACATGGCTCGCAAGTGGTCCAACCTCAATCTCGCCGGCGCTCTCCATCATATTACCGGCAATTTCCTCAACCGGATGCCAGTCTTCACTGATGATCTCTGTTGCAAAGCCTTTATTGAAGCGCTCAAGACACTGGATGAAAGGTGGCCCAGCAAATTGATTGCTTACGTGTTGATGCCCGACCATTTCCATATGATCTCTAACCCGCGCGATGGTCGAATACATCCATGCAAATCCGGTGAAGGCTAGATTAGTAAAATCTGCTAAAGATTATCACTGGTCCAGCTACCGTTCCTTGTATTCCCAGGGTGATGAGCCGCTTGCTGTCGATCATGACTGGTGGTGACCAGAAGATTCAGAGAAGCTGTCAACAGCAATGAAGCAGCAGCTTCTAAGGCAAACGAAGGCCAAAGGTTGAGTGGTTGATTCCAGGTTGAATGACACTCAAAGTTGAAGCGGGGGCAGCGGCAGACTGAGAGTAGCTTTCTTCCTACCCAGAAGCCTGCCTTGCCCCGTTCCCAACCTGCAATTTGTTTGAGTTGCCTCCTTCTCCTACTCAGAAGCCTGCCTTGCCCCGTTCCCAACCTGAGAGATTTCCAACATGTGCCTCACCGCTTCAACTTGCCAAATCTTCACAGCTTCTTCATGTTGGTGGGATTGTTAACTTCAGCCTAAAGGGCGTGCCAACTCCTTAGGCTCGCTCGCCGGATCCTTGACACTGATATGGCCTTATGGTACTAACCGACCGTTCAGTTAGGCGAATCTTCCCGATATAAACACCAAATTAGGAACCCGCGATCCGATGGATTCGCTACCAGATGGAACATCTGCAGAGGACGTTTCTGACTTGATGACGCGCTTGAGCTCCTACATCAAGAACGCTCTGACAACAGTCATCATTATTGTTCTGATTACAGGGTTGTCTTTCGCTCAAGGGCAGCGCCCTGAACAGGTGGTCGCCATTTTTTGCGCCAAACTGATTGACGGACGTTCCGAAAGCCCCCAGGAACAAATGGTGATCATCGTCCGCGGGAATAGGATTGAAGCAGTAGGCAAGGCTCGAGAGATGTCCATTCCGAAGGAAGCTACAAGAATAGATCTCAGCGCTGCAACTGTGCTTCCTGGGTTGATTGACGTTCATGCGCATATTATTCCCGATATCGGTTATACGCAGGATTCGTTTCTTAAACGTTCATCGGCGCAGAACGCACTGGATGGCTTGGTAAACGCCCAGAAGATCCTTAATGCCGGATTTACAACCCTTCGTGATCCCGGCGACATGGATCCTTTCTACGCCCACCTGGCCGTTCGAGACGCCATCAACTCAGGTAGAGTACAGGGTCCGAGGATAGTTGCTGCCGGTCACCTCCTTTCCATCACAGGAGGGCATGCCGACTTTAATAGCGGCGCGCCTGAGTTAAACATCCCGGCTTTCGGAGAGATTGTTGATGGAGTTGATGAAGTTCGAAAGGCGGTTCGTAAAGAGGTCAAATGGGGCGCCGATTGGATCAAAATCTCTGCTACCGGCGGTATATATTCCGCCGGAGATGATCCCGGTCTCCAGCAATTTACCTTCGACGAAATGAAAGTGGCTGTCGATGAAGCGCGACGCTTTGGCCGTTATGTGGCGGCGCATTCACACGGAGTTGAGGGTACGAAGTCAGCTATTCGCGCGGGTGCTCGATCAATCGAGCATGGAAGCATACTTGATGATGAAGCAGTGGAATTATTCAAACTGCACGGCGCCTATCTCGTGCCGACGATTTACACCTCGGAGTACACACTTGCTGAGGGCGAAAAGAATAAACAACCTGTTCATGCAATGGAAAAGGCCCGCCAACTCCATGAGCTGAAGCGCAAGAGTTTTCTGAAGGCGGTCAAAGGAGGCGTCAAGATCGTTTATGGCACTGACACGGGAATTATTCCGCAGGGCGCCAATGCGCGCCAGTTTGCGGTAATGGTGAAATGGGGTATGCCGCCGGCGCAAGCAATTCGGACCGCCACATCAATGGCTGCAGAGATGCTCGGCCTTTCTCAGAGCGTAGGAAGCATTGAGGCCGGCAAATATGCAGACCTGATTGCTGTCACGGGAGATCCGCTTACCGATATCTCAGTGTTGGAAGATGTGAAGTTTGTGATGAAGTCTGGCCAAATTATTAAAGACAGGCCCAAAGAGCCGGTGAGGCAGGGGCACTAACTGATTCAACCCATCGGCAGTCTGTGAAAACGCATTTATGAGGTTAATACAGATGTATCGAGTTTGCCGCTACACCTTGGTGATAGCATTATTGCTCGCGGGTTTGACGCAGTCATTTGCTCAGAAGAAGCAGGATAAAGAACCTGAGGCGAAACCTAATAAGATTATCTCCTACTTTCCCGTCGGTACGGGCCAGCCGAAGATACCTGACAAGTACAAGGTCACGTCCATCGACCAGCTTTTGCCAGGGACCAGGTATTATCTGGAGCACGCTACCAAAGTCAAAAAAGGTGAGCAGGTACTCATTGTAACTGACTCTACGGTCGGTGATCCCCTCATCACGGAGGCCTGGGCGCGAGCAGCGCGGGAGCAGGGTGCAATCGTTGATGTCATAACTCTTGACTTGGTCTCCCACCGCCCGAAGCCTGAGGTTGGTCCAATGGGCTCTGAAGCTACGAGTTGGTGGCCAACGTGGCTGGATAACGCAATCATGAAGGCCGATGCCACGCTGGTGCTTGCTCCGATCAATATCAATCACGGTATCAAGCGTTCGACCGTGGAAGAGAAGTGGAATCGAGGTCGGATTGGGCTGCCGGGGAATATCTATACGCGTGAACAACTCGCATTCACCAAATGGACGACCTATCCCGCGGAGCTCGACGTGGCGCTGCAAAGAAAACTTTACGAGCAGACAGATGTCGACAGCGGACCGAAGATTATCCATATTACAGACCCGCTCGGCACCGACCTCACTTTTACCTTGGATATTGATCGCAAATGGATAAGCGAGCACTTTGGCTATGATCTTAACCGTGTTGAGGTCTCCCTCACTAGACGCACCGAGTACATGTTTCACCACAACAAGATTACTCCGGGGCTTTCGAAGAAGCCGGATGCTCGCGGCCTCATTGTGGCGACCTCACTGGCCTCGGGACCAATACCGCCGATGAAGGTGTATGTGGAGGGAGGGCGAATAGCGAGAATTGAAGGCGACCACCCAGCGGCCGAGGAATGGCGCCTGGCCATCGAACAACAGAAGGCTATTGATTATGGCTTTTTGCACGGCAAAGGGGCCGGTTGGGTGGAAGGCGTTTATATAGGTACCAATCCCAAAGTAATCAGACCTGACTTCTTTAACCCTAAGTACTTCGAAGAGCAGGGTTCCTATAATTACTGGTGGTGCGACATCAAGCGTTCGGGCTTCATGCACATCGGGTTTGGAAAAGGGTGGTCAGGAATTGACGGTGTAAAGGAGGAGGTACCGGCTTGGCATGGAGATGTGTTTATACCGTATCCCACAGTCTACGTTGACGGAAAAAAGATCGTGGACAACGGTCACTTGATGCTTCTCGATGATCCAGATATTAGGCGCATTGCGGCCAAATATGGCGATCCGGACGAGCTGTTGCGCGAGGAATGGGTTCCTGATTATGACGCGGATCCATCTATTAAAGGCCACTACACGAAGGAACAATTCGAGGCCATTCTGAAATCGTTCAAACGCCGATAAATCAGGAGCTGAAACGACTACGCCGTTGATACATGGAAGAGGCCATGCGAACGACAAATCCAGTTACGACGTTTCTAATCATCGCCGTGGTGACAGCTCTGTTCGCCACAACTCTGCTAGCTGACAACTTCAAACCTGGGAAGAGTCTCCGGAGACAATCTATTCATTGGACGCCTCTGCCAATCGCAGAGCTAGCACCGAAGGCGCGAGAGGTTGAGGTTACGCAGATGGCTGATGCGCAAGCCACGCCCAGCAGCGAAAGCGTCGGGCCTCCCAAATTTTTTGCTCTTGCGGCGAACGCCGCGGGCCAAATCTTTGCCGGGACTCTTGCCGCCGGATTAGTTCGCTCGTCGGATCAAGGCGAAACATGGGTTCCGATCAATAAGGGCTTGACTGCGGCCCATGTCTACCGGCTGGTAGTGAATTCTGCCGGGCACTTACTCGCCGGGACTAGTGAAGGCGTATTTCGCTCGGTCGATAACGGAGATAATTGGACGCCACTGAATGCTGGATTGAAAACCACGGTCTATGCTCTGGCCATGGAAGCTTCGAGCAACATTCTTGCCGGTACTCATGAGAGTGGTGTGTGGCGCTCCACTGATCAAGGGCAAACATGGGAGCCCTTCAATAAAGGTATAACCAATGCTCTGATCTATAGCCTCGCGATAGACTCGTCGGATCAATTCTTTGCCGGAACATTGGATCACGGCGCTTTCCGCTTCGACTCAAAAGAGAACTCATGGATGCCGGCCAATACTGGTCTGACGAATAGCACCATCTACGCGTTGGCGCGAACTTCGTCTGGTAACGTCATCGCCGGCACTAAAGGCGGCGGTATCTTTCGCTGGAATCAAAAGCAAGGTGTCTGGCTGGCAATCAACAAGGGTTTGACGGATCTACATGTCTATAATTTTGCCGTTAACTCTTCTGGTCATATCTTTGCGGGAAGCGGCTCCGGTGTATTCCGCTCCAACGATGAAGGCAATACCTGGAGACCAATCAACACAGGATTAGCTAACCCCCGAGTGTTTTCGGTAACCGTGACGCCAGCAGACTACGCGTTTGCCGGCAGTTATGAAGGCGTGTGGCGGTCGAAGGATGGAGCGACTTGGAAGCCTGTGAATACCGGATTGACGGTTGCTCATGTTTTTCGTCTGCTCAACTCTAAGGGCAACATCTTTGCGGGGGCGGGAGGTGGTTTGTCCCGTTCAACCGATGGCGGCAAAACGTGGAAACTATTGAGTACGGGTTTGACTAATCCAATTGTCTTCGCTCTGGCGGCAAACTCTTCGGGCCATGTTTTTGCGGGCAGTTATGAAGGAGTCATACGCAGCACCGATGGGGGAGAGACGTGGCGGCGCATCAATAACGGTCTGACAAATCTGACTGTCTACGCTCTAGCAGTTACACCTAATAACCACATTTTTGCCGGAACAAATGGCGGGGGGTTGTTTCGCTCTACAGACCAGGGCGAGAGTTGGCATCCAGTTAATACCGGACTTACGCACCGCACGATCCATGGCCTCGCAGTGGACCCATCAGGACACATCTTTGCAGCAACAGGAAACATAGTGGCGGGCGTTAAAGGTGGTGCTGTGTTCCGTTCAACGGACAATGGAGCGACGTGGACGGCGTTGAGAACGGGATTGCCCAATATTGAGGTATACAATCTGACGCTCGACTCCGCAGGGAACATTCTTGCCGGAGCTCGAGGCGTTAAGGTGTTTCGGTCAACTGATAAGGGACGAAGCTGGTCTCCGGTTGGACCAGTTACTGCTAATGCGAAGTTTTACGCAATTAGAGTGAATCAGTTAGGTCATATCTTCGTGGGGACCGACAAAGGGGTTTTTCGATCGAGCGATAAGGGCGCTACCTGGCAAACAACCAGGACCGGCCTGACCAATCTTACAGTTTACGACCTGGTCCTTGGCACTTCGGGTGAGATCTTTGCGGGTACAGGAGCGGGGGTCTTCCACTCGACCGATAATGGAAGCACCTGGACCCGCTAAGCACGAGCGCCCTTAAGAAAGGGCGCTCCTTAAAAGAACACATTTTCGATTATAGCTATCCTGAGGGTACCTCGTTCACACCTACTCTGTGGGTACCTGATGTCCTTCATTGCTGCCGGCAAATTGTATCTCCTTGATTGCAGGAGTCTCAATCAAGTTAGACACCCGAGCCGTTCGAACTATAAAATGGTCGGCATTTTTGCGTTCGACCGGTATGCAGTGAAATGAAGTCACCAGCTTGTCGGGCTGACCTCCCTTCCGGGTGTACACAAACGTGCAGTCTCCTCCTCGCGCCATGCTCTCATCATCGTGCACGATCACGTATTCACCCTTCAGGAATACTCCTAAGAGTCTTACCTGTTGCGGGAACTCTACGACAGCCATCTCTTTATTCGTGGTCTGAGTTACTCCGGTTGGGGAGAGAATGCTGCCGGTAAAGACGACTAAAGCTAACACCAAAGATGTTAATAGTATGCGTCTCATTTTGAAGCCTCCTGGCCTTTGGGCCGAATGATGCTCTACAAGGACCCGTCGCTTCTTGCAGAGATTGATGAATTGCTGTTCCACAATTTTGAACGTCAGGAGTTCGCCGAAACTGTCTGGAGGTTTTTGCCAGGGGCGACGATGGCCGACGCGAAACGCGTGGTCTGATGACGCTCAAGCGGTTAGTTATGGTCCTCCAAAACGACCAACTCCTTTATTTCGCCACGGCAAACAGCATGCCAGTTCCAGAACGACCGTTTATTCAAGTGTCTAAGCCGGAGACTGCGAGTTTCCGCCCGCCGTTGCGAATGTTTTCCCACAGGCGTAAAGCGTGCACAGACTCTCAGAGCCGGCACCAATACCGGCAGGCGGCACGCTCACTCACAGAACCAAGCGGTAGATGCTGTGAATAAATCAATTAACGAACGAGCCTCGATGAGCATCATTTAGGGTTGAGCAATTTATTCACAGCTTCGTAGAAACGCGGTCCGTCTTTGAAAGTAGAAGACTATGGCGCAGGCGGGCCGCCGAGTTACGGCTCCTCGATTATGTGGTTGAGATTACTGAAGAAATTGGCCTGAAGCCGCCCGAATGAGATGGACCAGGAAGCTGCGGTTCAGGATTCGGCCTGAGCCAGATGTTCATCTTTCCTGTCTACCTGCATTTGACCCCGAGAGAGGGAGGTGAAAACCACTACCGCGCAGATTGCGGCCGATAGTAGCGCCGTCACCCTTACCGCCGAGACAAATGACTGTCGTCCAGCAAGAGCGCTCGGGATACCAAGACGCTGCAATCGATCCATCACGGCGAGCTGAGTGATCGAGAGTACCAGGCTGGTGACTGCTATCCCGGTCATTGAACCAAGATTCTTCAACGCGCTAATCATTCCTGAGACTATCCCCAGGCGATTGGCGGGTACGGCACCCATCATTGCGCTATTGTTTGGTGGCTGAAACAACCCCATTCCCAGCCCGAACGGTATCAAGCGCAGGATAACACCCAGGTGGCTGGTATTGATGTCGAGAGTGCTCAAAAAGACAAGCCCAAGGCAATTGATTAAGGCGCCAGTTGTGCAGATGGCCCGAACGCCGAATCTGTCGGCCAACTGACCACCGACCGGCGCAATCACTACCAGAACAATCGGAACCGGGGCGAGCAGCGCTCCCGACATTGTGGGGTCAAGAAGAAGAACGCGGTCAAAATAGAATGGCAGCAGAAACGAGATTGATGATACTGCCCAAAAGCTGAGAAAGCTGCTCAGTGACGCTGCGCTGAAAGCACGATGTCGAAAGATCTTGAGATCCAAAACAGCGTGCTTAACCCGGGTTTCAATAGCGAAGAAGCTTGCCGCCAAGACGATTGTCGCAATTAACAGGGGAACAAAAATGATGACTTGCGGATCAGGCGTCGACAGCACGCTTGTGAGGAAGAGGAAACAACTCAAAAACACGAAAAGAGTAAGTGCCCCGGCGTAATCGAACCGCTCCTCTGATTTTCTTATCTCTGTTGTTGGCAGCAGCTTGGCTGCAAGTATTGCCCCAGCAAGGCCTATAGGGACGTTGACGTAGAAAATTGAGCGCCAGCCTACATGTTCCGCGAGAAAGCCTCCCAGCAACGGTCCAATGATAACTGCAAAAGCCAGAACCGATCCGATCATTCCCAGTGCTCTACCCCTCTCGCCCGCGGGAAAGGCTTCCGTTACCAGCGCCGCACTATTTGCCAACAACGCCGCTGCTCCAACCCCCTGTAGGCACCGAAAAGCCACCAAGGTCCAAATCGTTGGCGCTGCGCCGCAAAGCGCAGACGACAGTGAGAAAAGGAGGAGACCCAGAACATAAAGCCGCTTTCTCCCATACATATCTGCAAGGCGGCCGAAGATGACTACCAGACCGGTAATCATCAGCAGGTATGAGGTAACAACCCAATTAACAACTGTTATGTCGGCCTGAAAGTAATGGGTGAGAGTTGGCAGAGCTATATTGACGATACTCGAATCCAGATAGCCCATGAATGTTCCCAGCGCTATAGC
>DATEUF010000252.1:0-58596 GCA_035283325.1 Pyrinomonadaceae bacterium
CTCTTTGCTCGCTCACACGATATCCGCAAACTCTTGCTCCATGCGCCGGAAGTAGTAGAAACCGCCGATCAGGATTGTGATTACGGCCACCACCGAAACTCCCAGCAGCGCGTCAGGTGATTTGGCCTTCCCCAGTATCGCCCAGCGGAAACCCTCCACTACACCGGCCATCGGGTTTAACCCGTATAGCGCGCGCCAACGCTCCGGTATGAGCGAAGAGGAATAGGCTACCGGAGTCGCAAACAGCCAGACCTGAATCAGAAAATTAATCGTGTAACGGACGTCGCGATATCGCACGTTGAGTGCGGATAACCATAGCCCTACCCCTAACGCTGTCAAGATAGCAAGCAGTACAAAAGCGGGCAGCGTGATGATGGCCCATCCAGGAACGATACCGTAATAGACCATCATCCCTAACAAGATCACAAATGCAATAGCAAAATCTACCAATCCTCCCAACACGGCGGAAAGTGGCACCACCAATCGCGGGAAGTAGACCTTCGTGATCAGCCGCTCATTGGCCACCAGGCTGTTGCTCGACTCCGTTAAGGCATGCGCAAAGAGTTGCCAGGGTAGGAGAGCGCAAAAGGTGAACAACGGATAGGGAAAGCCATCAGATGGAACCTTCGCCAGCCGCCCCAGGAATAGACTGAATACCACCATCAGAAAAAAGGGTTGAATGATGGCCCAGGCGGCGCCCAACACAGTCTGCTTGTATCGCACTTTAACGTCACGCCAGACGAGAAAGTAGAGCAACTCGCGATAGGCCCAGAGTTCCTTGAGACCAAGCGAAGTCCAGGCAGTTGACGGCTGAATGAAGGTTATATCCAAAGCGGATTGCGAAGAGAGCAAAGGGCAAAGAGCAAAGGGCAAAGGGCAAAGAGCAAAGGGCAAAGGGCAAAGAGCAAAGGGCAAAGAGCAAAGGGCAAAGAGCAAAGGGCAAACCCTTCGCTGTCCTATTAAGCTCTTAGCTCCCTAGCCAGGTTCAAGAGTTCTGGAAAAGTTCGTAATCTTACGGCTTAAAGTGTCGCAGTTAGTCAGAAGTTCGTCTACTTCAAGTGAGGTGAACAAACCAAGACTCTCAAACACCATTAACATGGACGTATCTTCGAACAAAGACCGCCTTGCTACATTCAAAAACTGCCTGAATTCCCGCGAATGTGTACTTCCTGACCCCTCAGCAATATTGTTGGTCAACGAGAGACCGGCCGCTCTCAGCTGTTCTGCATACCGGTAAAGACGCTTCTTATCCAGTTCGTCGGCCAGCTTGTGTAGACTTACTGCCAGGCGACGAGCTAGCTGCCAGATCTCCAAATCTTCGAACCGAAAGTGAGGTCTCATTTTTCTCTTCCTTTCTTATTATCTACGTGACGCTTGCCCACGGCCCTTTGGCCATGCGCCAGTGAGGTTGCACGTCTTTTGCCCCTTGCCCCTTGCTCTTTGCTCTTTGCCCTTCGCTCTTTGCTCTTTGCCCTTCGCCCTTTGCCCTTTGCTCTTTGCTAACCTTGGCTGGCGGCGCGCTCGACGTCGGTATCCAGATCGGTCTTGTAGTACTTCTGGCCGTAGTACCGTTGATAGTAGTAATAATCGTGAGACTGGACGCTTACGTTGTTTAGCACGACGCCAAAGATCTTTGCGCCGACATCCTGCAAGAGTTGGCGAGAGCGCTTAACAATGTGCCGCGAACTCTTCCCGCCGTGTACCACCAGCAGCACACCATCAACCATCGAAGAAATCAGCACGCCATCCGTGAAGGAACTGATAGGCGGAGAGTCAACGACTACATGCGTAAACTGTTTCTGAAGAGTCTCAAGCAAACGCCGCATCTGGTCCGACCCCAGCAACTCGGCGGGATTTGGAGGTATCGGTCCAGACGTCAATACAAACAGGCCACTGCTCTGATGCCTGCTAATTAACACCAGCATCTCAGCGGCCGAGGCATTGCTCGATAGAATGGAACTCAAACCAGCTCGATCTGGTAGATCAAAAATGGACCGTAATCTCGGCCGTCGCATGTCGGCGTCAACAATCACTACGCTGACACCTGTCTGCGCCAAACTGATGGCCGTGTTAACGGCAGTTGTGGTCTTCCCTTCACCCGGGAGGCTGGAAGTTACCAGCAATGTCTTAGGTGATCTGCCGGCCGTCGAAAGGAGGACTGAAGTCCTTAAATGACGATAGGCTTCAGCGAGAGGCGAACGCCCATCAACGTTCATCAACAATTCTGGATTTATCCCGGAGCTACCGTTGCGTTTCTGCAGGGCGCCGGCAGAGGTTAGCATGCGACGTCTGGTGGTCGCGTTGGCGGACGGTATGACGGCGAGGGCGGGGAGGTGCAACAAGTGCTCCACTTCGTCGGAAGAGTGGACGGTGTCGTCGAGATAATCAAGGAACAACGCGAATCCAACCCCCAGGCCAAGTGAAAGAAACAGCGCCACAAAAACTGTACGCATACGGTTTGGGCCAATGGGACCGTCGGGCGGAATGCCGTAGTCCACTATGGAAATGTTATTGGGTTTACCAGCCATTACCACATCGTTCTCTTTTGAACGCTGGAGCAGGTTGGCCAGCAAAGATTTATTGGTTTCAATCTCCTGTTGAATAATGCGGTAGTTGATGGCAGCTTCGTTCTGCGTCAAGGTTTCACTTCGCTGCCGCTCAAAAGATCTGCGAAGCGACTCCTCGCGAGCCACCGCCTGCCTGTATCGCGTCTCCAGATTGATTAAGAGAGTCTTACTCTTCTGCGTTCGGAGATCCTTAAGCTGACTTTGAAGCTCCTGGATTTGCTCCTGCAGTTCCTGCACCTCGGGGGCCTCTTCAGTGGCCTCCACCAGCAGTTGGGCGCGCTTCTGGCCCAGGTCAGTCAACTTTGCTTCGATATCGCTGATGCGTTTTTCATCGGCGTCAACCAGGGCCGCCGCTGCTCCAGGCAATTTGGCAGCATTGTAGACAGCCTCCGCCGTCTTTCGTTCATTTTCGGCTTCGAGCAATTGACGGTTGAGTCCCGCCAAACGCTCGACCACCGTATTCTGATTGGCGTCAAGCGAAATAATCTGATTGTTCTTCGCATAATTGACCAACCGCTCTTCGTCGGCACGAATTCCCTGTTGCAACTCAGCTATGCGTTTCTGAAGAAATTCGCCGGTCGTCATGTTGGTGTCGGTCTTTTTCTCCAGGTTCAGCGTGACGTAAGTTTCGGCGATAGCATTGACGACTTTGGCGGCAACTTGTGGGTCGGTATGCGTAAAGCCAATATCAATCAAGCGCGTTTCCTTATAGTAACCACGCGTCTCCTTGACGGGCTCAACCTTGAGGCCGCCCAGGATAACACCCACGTAGGGCGCCAGGCGTTTTGCTTCGACGAGGTCTTCTTGTGAGGACGCCGGCGCCACTGACGTTCGCAGTTCAAGCTCATCCTTTGGCCTGAAAGTCGGATTCTCGTTGCCGGTGGCTCGGAACCCAAGCATTCTCAAGACGGTTTGCCAGGTGGAGCGATTCTGAGTGGAGTTCCCTTTGAAGAAATCGGGATTGTGCTCGAGGTCGAGCGTTTTTACTACGCGTCGCAGCAGCCCGGCTCCTGTCAGAATTTGAAGTTGAGTGTTGAAATAGACGGGATCGTTAGCCGGCCCTATAAAGTATGGCGTCTTCCCCACGAGGGCGGCGTTGTTCTCCAGATCCACCTGCACCCGAGCGCCGGCTTCATAGATGTCGGGTTTACGGGCCACGTAAAGCACCGACAGCATCGTTATGAGCACAACGATGCTGACTACCAGCCAGAGCCGCTTGCGAATCGCCCGCCAGTAATCCAGCAGGTGGACTTCGGGTTCGGCGTTGAGATCGATGCCGTTGTATGGTTGCGGCATCTCAAATGGTTTGTCGACGGCTGTAATTTCCGGCTCGCGCCTCACGAGCTCACGAGATGGTTTCATAGGTCACCTTAGAATTCGAATTTGCGGAGGCCGATTGCGAATTGCGGATTGTGAATTTCGGATTGCGGATTGCGAATTGCGAATTGCGGATTTCGAAGGGGTATCTGCAATTCAAATTCCGAATCTGCAATCAAAAATTCGATTTTTGCAATGCGCAATTCGCAATCCGCAATCCGAAATTTTCTACGGAATCACTCGAACCGGCAGTTGCGATGCGGCCGGCGCCACGCTGCCCAAAAGACTCCGCAGCAAACTCTTCCCGGCCGATGTCGGAACGTCAATGATGTCGTTGGCCACAAGAGCAATATCTTCGGCCCTCTTCTTCTCGATCGCTGAAAGATCGACCGTCAGCTGCTTCTTCGTAGCACTGCCGGGTTCCTGTCTCACAATTCTAACTTTGTCCTTCTTACTGTCTTGCCTGACACCACCCGCCATCGCAATCGCGCGCGCAAGCGTTATCGGCTCCTTCAGCGGAATCGTCATGGGTGTATATACATTTCCAACTACATAAACCTCGTCTGCCTCCGGTAAAGTGACAATGTCACCCGGCAGCAGATAAGGATTGGCTTCCGCTACACCGGCGAGAGTTTCGCTCAATCTGTAACTGGACAAAGACGAACCTGAATTGTCACCAGTCGAATCGGAGCTGGAGCACGATAGCGGCGGGGGAGAATGAACGATGTTGATTGTCTGACCGGCCTTGGTCGAGGGACCTTTCGCATAAGTAAGCAGTTCCAGCAGCCGCACGCGCCGTTGCAGCTCAAACCGGCTCTGCTCATTAACTGCTCCGATAATTGCCACCTGGTTGGAGTGATATTCCTTAATAAAGACGTCTACCTGAGGCTTCCGATAAAACTTTATATAACGTTGAGCAATTTCTTTCGCCAGCTCTCCTTCTGTGAGGCAGGCGGCTTGAATCTCGTCCTCTATTAGAGGCATTCGAATCATGCCATTGCCTTCCACGCGCACGGCATCCCGGGAGAGGTTTGCGCGATTCAGGATTCTAATGTCCAGAACGTCGCCCGGCCCGATTCGGTAGCGATTGTCCGGCTCCGGCTCACCAGTTACTCTCGCCGGCCCGGCTACCGTTGTGGACTGAGCCGCATTGGTGGCGCTTTTCTCCGCCGCTTCCTGAGGTCTGTCGACCGGCTGCTGTCCAGGTACCTGATTGGGCAATGCTATCGCCGTGAAGACCATCGCCAGAAAGAAGAGCTTCTGGCCAACACCTCTGCCTGATTCGCCATGGAAGATAATCGAATGACCCTTTTTGAACGTGTCAGAATGCAATATCATTTCCTCACCTTCTGGTATCACCTGGAGACAATTAGCCAGCTTCGCCAAGTAAACAGAACCCAGCAGCAGGCATCTACCTACCCGCAAGTCCCACTCGACGCGAGAGCAATGCCTCCCGCATATGGTTTGGATGGGCCAGGTTCAGGACCGTATTGCTGATCAAAACCATCAGCTCCTGATGCTCGCGCCAGAACATTCCGGTCAACGGCTTATCCTGAGTTTTCACAATGATCCCCTCTCTGGCCCACTGCCAGAACTGGGTCTGAGTAGTCCAGAACTCCTTCCGGTCCCGACAGATCACCAGTGCGGTCTTTCTTTTCCGCCTTTTCTTCTTATCCTTGTTTTTGCTCATAACGTTTTGACTGACAGGGCCGTGTGTGAAAGCACACTTCCACGCTTACGTGATCGAACTTCATGCATCAGATCACGCACATTACCCAATGGGGAAGCCTCTCTCGCGAGGCAGCATCAAATTTTCAAGTCGTAGAGTCCACAGCTCGCGGTTGAATTTTTGCTAACAAATACAACCAGAGCTCGACTCACCTACAGCAAAAGTCTCGATATCAATTCGGCCCTGCGCTTCACGCCAAACTTTAAAAAAATACGCCGCAAATGAAACTTCACCGTCTGCTCTGTTACCTGCAAACGGGAGCCGATTTCCGCATTGGTCAGGCCTTCCACGCAACAAAGCGTCACTTGAGCTTCACGACGACTCAGATTTCTGTTCTCAATGACGCGGTCGATAGCTCGAGCGTATGAGTCACCACTTCGTGAGCGCAGCCCCTTTAGCGACGTTGTCATGCCAATCTGGCTGCGGCGGGCGATGATTGCCTCTGGACAGTGAGCTCGATAGCCGGCGCCGGGTTCACGGCCGCCGTTTCGGTTAGGTTTGTCGTCTCGCTCGACGCTTAGTTTGGCGATAAGGCCTTCCAGCCCTCGGCGGACGGTGCTCAGACTGTTGATGCCGGCAATGGTTGCAATGCGCCTAACGGTGAATGCCTCTGCCTCATGACCGTTGTTTCCCCCCGGGAGCATCGCGGCATAGATTTGCTGTTCTATACGAGTGTGACTCAAGGCCACGAGGGCACGCGCCGCTCCGTCCCGAGGGTAGTCATTGTTCTCACCTAAAGGGTAGGTTTCTGACTCTAATCTGCCTTCGATTTGGCCCTTACGAGCAAGCATATTGAATCACTGGTATGTGTTCGAGCAGGAACTGAAGGTTGAGACGGATTTACCGAGTGTTTGGCAAGATGGCCAACTACATTTCCCCATTCGGGCTAGAGCTTTAGAAATCGCTTCGTTCTCCTGGCTTTTGGGGGCAAGCTAAAAAACCAAAACTCGTCGTTCATACTCGTAACTTCCGCTAGAACAGCGGAACCATCATGGTGAGTCGCGGTAGAGCCTAATTCCAGCGTTCGCTTCTGTCAAGATAAATAATTTTCGCGCTTGAAGACTTGATGCGGCTTCATTGGCCGCGCAAATAAGGACGAGAGCTCTAAGGCAAAGGAAGGATCTATAGTGCGTCAACCATTTCGCACCAAAGGTGGCCGATGGTTATATGGGCCTCTTGAACTCTGGAGGTTCGGTTGGAAGGAACTACCACTGCAAGATCGCAGACGGAACTCAGAGGCTCTCCACTAGCACCAGTAAGGGCAATGGTGGTACACCCGAGCTCGCGTGCAGTCTCCGCGCCGCGGATAACATTTGGCGACTTCCCGCTGGTACTAATAGCAATCAATACATCGCCCGCAGTTGCCAGCGCCCTGATCTGCCGCGCAAACAGCTCCTGGTAGCCATAATCGTTACTTAGGGCCGTTAACGCCGAGGTGTCGGTAGTCAGTGCAATTGCTGGCCAGGCCCGCCGCTGCTTCTCGTAGCGGCCAACGAGTTCGGCTGCAATATGTTGGGCATCTGCCGCGCTACCTCCATTGCCACAGAGCAAGATCTTTCCTCCTGCCCTCAAGGCCTGACAGATAGCCTGACCGCTCGCTTCAACTGAACCCATTTCCGAAGCCAGTATTGCCTGAATTGTCTGCAGGTGCTCCTCCAGAGACCGGAGCAGGAATCTCTTGACGGGGGTTTCAGACTTTGGCGGTTTGGCGTTCAATTTGACGTTTGCTTACGCGGTCACGTGCACGTGGTAAAGGCCTTCAGTTTCGATTCGTAAAGTTGGCGGTGAAAAATTATCATACCTATTACTCAATAGTGAATCTCGCAACGTGTGGCGCTATCCGGCTGCCCCTTGCCCAAAGCGGCACTCGCGATGTACGCTTCGCTGCACCTGATTCATTTTCTCAGCGACGTAACGCAAGCTGTTAGCTTGCGTGCGCAAACTAACAGTTTGCCTTACTAAGCGGTCGAATCGTGAACCTCAACAATTCTGAAGTAAATTCGATGCTTTTATGACCAGTGCCAACCCAACGCCGATGCTGCGCCAATATCAGGAACTGAAGCAGCAGCATCCGGGGACGCTGCTGTTTTTCCGTCTCGGCGATTTTTACGAACTATTTTTCGATGACGCCGTGACGGGCGCTCGGGAGCTACAGATCACGCTGACTGCGCGGCACAAAGAACGAGGCGACCCGATCCCAATGTGTGGTGTGCCACACCACTCCGCAGCCAATTACATTGCCCGGCTGGTGCGACGCGGCTACCGGGTAGCAATCTGCGAACAGACGGAAGATCCGGCTAAGACCAAGAAACTTGTAAGGCGTGAGGTAGTGCGGATAGTCACGCCAGGCACGCCGGTCGATCCGCAGCTGCTGGAGCCGCGAGAGTCCATATACCTGGCCGCCATTTGCAGTGTTGGCGAAGTCGTTGGCGCTGCCTTTCTGGATATTTCCACCGGCGAGTTTCGCGCGACGCAGGCTGCCGGTCCCACAGCCTGGGAACGTATTCGGGCGGATCTTGAATCGTATTCACCGCGTGAACTGCTCTTTCCAACCTCATTAACGACGCTGGTCACGAATGGCCTTTCTGACAGATTACAAACCGCGCCCTTGCCACTCGAGACAGATGCCAAGACTGAAGGTGGGACCCAAACTATAAGCCAGTCTCAAACGACCGTTCCTTCGTTCAACCTTCAGGGAAACAACATCACCTTAACGGCTCTGGATGACTGGCTCTGGCAGCCGGATGACTGTAAAGCCTTGCTGCATGATCACTTCGGCGTGCGGTCAATGGCAGGCTATGGGCTGGAAAGTAAAACTGAAGCCATCCGCGCTTCAGGAGCCTGTTTGCGATATGCGCGGCAAACACAAAATGCTGTCGCCGCCCACGTCACTGATCTGGTCTACTTTGAACCACAAGATCATCTGGTACTCGATAACACGACAGTGCGCAATCTGGAATTGATCGAGCCGCTCACGGGTTCCGGGGGTCGTTCCGTTCTGGACGTGATCGATGAAACCGTAACCGGAATGGGCGCGCGGCTGTTGCGTTCCTGGTTATTACGTCCGTGCGTAAAACGAGGTGAGGTCGAGGCTCGACTGGCGGCGGTCGCGGACTTTCAGTCATCGCATATTGCCCGCGACAGCCTGCGCGCGCTGCTCAAGCAGGTGTCTGATCTTGAGCGCCTTGCCGGCAGAATAAACCTGGGCTCTGGCACGCCGAGGGACTTAAATGCAATCCTCAGGTCGCTTAACCAGGTCTCTCCGGCTCGTGAGCTTGTCAACAATTGTGGTTCGTCTTTGCTGCAGATTCTGGCCGAGACGCTGGAAGACCTGCCTGAAATTCGTACTCTCATAAGCCAAGCCATTAAAGATGATCCGCCCGCGAAGATTAGCGACGGCGACACGATTCGGGAAGGCTATTCCGCAGAACTCGACGAGCTTCGTTCGTTAAGCCGTAATGCCAAGCAAACAATCGCCAAGCTGGAAGCTACGGAACGCTCACGCAGCGGAATCGGCAATCTTCGCATTCGCTACAACGGGGTTTTCGGCTATTACATTGAAGTCTCAAAAGGTAATGCCGCCCGTGTTCCGACAGATTACGAGCGCCGGCAGACGTTGGCCAACTCCGAAAGATTCACCACTCCCGAGTTGAAAGAGTGGGAGAAGAAGGTGCTTGGAGCGGAAGACCGCATCATTCAACTCGAGACAGAACTTTTTGGGGCAATTTGCCGGCAGGTGGCAGCAGAGACGAAGCTTATGCAGGCCACTGCCCGCGCGCTGGCGACGCTGGATGCCCTGGCCTCTCTGGCTGAAACCGCGGTGCGACGGCGTTACGTTCGTCCATTGATGCATGACGGCGATGAAATTGAGATCGTCAACGGCCGGCACCCTGTTATTGAAGCGTTCAGTGATGAGCCGTTTGTCCCCAACAGTATTTACCTGAATAACTCAACAGATCGGCTGTTAATTATCACTGGGCCAAACATGGGTGGAAAGAGCACCGTCCTGCGACAGACTGCGATCATCTGTCTGTTAGCGCAAATGGGCAGTTTCGTGCCGGCGGACAAGGCGCGTCTGCCGTTATTGGATCGTGTATGGACCCGCGTTGGCGCTTCCGACGATCTCACGCGTGGCCGCTCGACTTTCATGGTGGAGATGACCGAGACGGCGGCCATATTGCACAGCGCAACGCCCCGTTCACTGGTATTGCTCGATGAAATCGGTCGCGGCACTGCTACCTTTGACGGATTATCGATCGCCTGGGCCGTGGCCGAGTATCTTCATGATTCCGCGGAGCATGCGGCGAAAACACTCTTTGCGACTCACTACCACGAGTTAACGGAATTGGCTGAGCGCTTACCCGGAGCGCAGAACTATCAAATCATCGCCACAGAACGGGAAGGCGAAGTAGTCTTTCTGCACCGTCTGGAAAGAGGCCGAGCCTCCAAGTCGTATGGAATCGAAGTTGCTCGACTTGCCGGCCTGCCGCCTGTGGTGTTGCAGAACGCCCGGGAAGTTCTCGCGCGCTTGGAGCGGTACGAGCTGGACGTCTTTGCCGAAGAGGAAGAGATCGAAGCGCGAACCCTGGCAAATAAAGTAGAGGAGCGTGCAGTTGCCAGGGCCGCGGCAGCTGGCGAGCAGGGTCTCGCCCAGGCCGTGACGGCAAGTGAAGCGCAAGAGACGGAAAGTTCTTCCAGTGCTGCAGGGTCTTCTAACGAAGCCTTGGAGAAAGCTGCTCGCCGTGCCGGCCGCCGAAAGCTCGCCGCGCAAGCATCGTTATTTGATCTCGCTAATCAGAAGGTTATGGCAGATCTTCGCGACGCGAATGTGGAGAACCTTACTGGTGAAGAAGCTAAGGAGTTATTAATGCAGTTGCGAAAGCAATTAATGTGACCTCTTGCGTTCGTATTGGGAGTGCACGAGGCGCCTTCTTAAAATTACTGCGGGCACTCGTCGTTATTGCGCGTCACAATCCCCCCGAAGCGGAGCTGGTATTCAGCCGATGTTATAAATGAGCAGACCATTGCGTGTTGAATATTAGTATCGCGCGGCGGAAAGCGATTTACCTGGAACGTGAGCCAGAAGTTTAGGCCATTTGCATCGCCGTCGCGCCGGAGATAACCGAAGTATTCGATGGTAACAAATATCAAGTTGTATTCTGCGTCAATGAAAGCGCGGTTGTTGATCGGATTGGTCTGCACGTTGTCGTCAGCCAAACGGTACATCACTGCCCCGCGACCGCCTGAATTGAACAGATTGATGAGCGCGGTGCGCTGTGAAGTCAGATCCGCACCGCTGTTGTTCATAATAGTTGCCAGCACGGCATCCACAAATTCTGGCCCACTGAGACCAGCGGCATATTTATTTAGAAAGTCGGGCCGCTGCACAAAGTCGTTCGCCAGGGCCAACTGCGATTGAGCCAGACTTGGGCCACCTACCACCTGAGCGCGGTCTAGTCTGAAGACTGCATAGCTGGGGAACTTCAAATGAAAGTCTGCTCCTGGGTAAAAGGGAGCAGCCGGATTGCCTAGGTCCGGATTAGCTAATGGCTGAGTATTCCCGTAAGCAGCGCGGTACAGACGCAGGACGTAGGAGCCTGTCTGTTGAAACTCGGGCTCGAAGAAAAATGCATCCGCCACAGTAATGCGCCGATTGCGCAAGCAGACCACATCCGAGCCACAGGGTGTGATCCCTCCTCCAAAATCGTTGAGCCAAAAGTTCAAGCCACCCGCATCTGGCTCACGGCTAAGAAAATCATAATACTGCTGAGTTACGAAGAGCGTCGCTTCCTCAATCGGGTTCCAGAGCAGTTGCCCACGAATCTCGCCGTCTGGAAAGCCTGCGCTGTGCACATTCATGTAGTGCAGTCCGGCCTTCAAATCAGCCACTTGCTGTGCCGTCGGACTGATCTGGAAATTGTTAATGGGGTTACCCAGGGGCAATGGGAACAGAATATCGGCGTTTGTTCCGGCCGCTGCCGGACCGTGAACATGTGCGCCGGTCTCATTTCCAGTAAGTCCAGAGAAGAACAAGGAAACACTGGCCGTGGTCTCGTCTGTGCTCAGTTGCACCACGCCGCCATTTCCTTTCACGACGTTTCCCGTGAAAGGCACCTCCTGTGTCCCGGTAAGAATTGCCACAAACTGCTTCCGCGCCACTGACGGCGCACCGGTGTTGTCGTTATCGACAATGGTGATGGTGGCGGTGCTGGGACTGCCTAACACTCCACCTAAGGTATTACTGAGTGTGACTGGCAAGGTCTCGTTGCCTTCGACGTGGGCATCATCTGTAGTCAGGATGAAGACGGTCTCGCTGGTTTGTCCCGGACCAAAAGTAAGTCTGCCCGAATTAACAGTGAAGTCACAGTTTTGCAAAGCGGTTCCATTAAACAGGTCACATGGTGCATAAGTATTGTTCCCGGTGGCGTAGTCAACGGAAGTCGTGCCAGAGGTGTCGCCACTGCGCATGACGGTGACGCTAGCAGTGTTGCCTTCGGTAACGTTGAAGTTAGCCGCGCTGAACTGTACTGTCGACGTAGTTGTCGCAAAACTCAATATCGAACCCTTTGCAGTTCCAGCGCTACTGCTCGCGACCGTGCGAAAATAATAGGTCGTGCTGGCTGTCAGTCCGTTCAGGTTGGCGGTGACCGGCTGACTACTGGTTCCCGCTCCGACGGATTGTTGCGTCGTTGTAGTATTGATTGTCAGCGTCGGGTCCGTGCCCCATTCAAACGAGCCATTAGTTGCTAAGCCATTCGGATTTACACTGCCATTTAGTGTCGCAGTGGTCGAGGTGACTGCCGTAGCGGTCGATGTAGTGACAATTGGTAACGAAGACGCTGTGAAATCAACGCCAAGATAATTAAACCCTACGCAATTGGCATTGGGATCAACCGAACATCCATCTATCGAAGGAAAGCTCCTATTTGACGGGTTGAACGTATTAAAGGTTATGCCTGACGAACTAAACTGCTGCGGAGTAAATGTGTAATCGCCCGTAATCTGGAGCTGCGGGGATTCATAGTTGCCATTGGCGCCAGTGATTATTTGGAAGGGCTGCAAATTCGTGCCACTCAGAGTGATCGTTACTCCGGCGAAGCCGGTGCCGCTACCGTTTTTGACAGTACCACTAACCGAGAACGTTGGCGTCGCAGCCACGAAAGTGGTGGCGACTACGTTGTTTTGAGCGTCAACTTCCTGGTCAAATGGATCAAACTGAACCTGGGTGCCGCCGGCAGTGGTGTATGAGGCTGAGAGTGTATAGGTGCCGGCGGGAACCACAATCGAATAGTCACCATTATTGTTCGTGTTGGTCGTTCCTTCTGATGCTCCGGTAAAGGACACGGTCGCGTTAGCCAAGCCTCGACCATTTACATTCGTCACGCGACCACTAATTGTTGAGTCCACAGAGATCACTGTTGAGGAGCGCTCCAACGCCGCCACCGTGTCACTCGCATTAGCCAACGCTAGCGCGGGTTCACGCCGCCCAAAGACTCGTTGTTGAAATTCCGCTAGTGAGTATCGATGGGCCCCTACCGAATAAGTTGCTGCGGAGCGGAAAGTCGGCCGTTGCGGAGCGCGCGAGCTAACACTGCCCCCATGAAACAAGATAATCGGAAGCAGTGGAAGCAACATGACAACGCGCTTCAGCAAATGTAACCATTTCCGATCTGAGCGTCCTGAAAAGCGAGGTGTATTCGGCCGGCGGGTCAAGCGACCAATCTGAGACATTGGGGGCATCGGGGACCTCCGTAACACGAGGCAACGCCCTTTTAGAACAAATACTTCAACGAGAACTGAACGCGTCGCCCAGGTGTAGTAGTACTGGTAGCTTGACCGAAGCCCGGAGCTTCGAGGAAGCGGATGGGAATTCCAAAGTTGATTCGGTTCGGGACATTAAATAAGTCTGTTCTTAAAGTCAATCGCTGGCTGGATGAGAAGGAGAAATTTTTAGCAATTGACAAGTTAAAATCGAAGATGCTTCCTACCCTGAACGTATTGCGTCCAATTATGCCGTCCTGGCCGAAAGGCGCCAGCAGGCTCAATGTGTTTGTGGTCGTGAGGAGCAAAGGCTGTCGCCGGTCACCCGTTACTACCAGACCCGAAGTTGTGTTTAGCCGGTCTGTCAAATTCCCATCCTGATTAACATCAATCGTGCTGTTGACTGTGAACGGTTGGCCCGTTTGAAACTGCCCAGTGCTGGTGATCTGCATCCCGCTGAAGAAAACCCGAACGGCGCGACTGCGATTGTGCAATTCGGGCAAACTGTAAATGAAGCTATAGGAAGATCGATGCCGAACATCAAAATTGGCGGGGCCGCGGTCACCTGCACGTGTGACACTATTTTGTGGCAAGGCGAAAGCACCCGCGAGATCAAATACATCGGAGACATCGTCTGTCGTCTTCGACAGGACATAGTTTGCCTGGTACTGAAATGAGCGGCGAAAACGTCCACGGATCTGCAATTGGAGACTGTCATAACGTGAGCTAGCCGTTGTCTCAAATATGCTGATGGCGCCCAGGCCCAGAACAGGTCGGGCAGGTGACGAGACGCGGCCCAGGAATTCCGGTACCGGGAATTGTTCAGGAAATACGCGAAGTACCGTTGGCACAAGGTTCAGCGCCGCTCCAAGGTTGGGAGTAACAAAGCGCAGTAGATGACTTCCACGAGTGCCGGTATAGGAACTCGAAATTACCAGATTAGAACTCAACTGCTGCTCCCACGTGAGCGCGTAATGTTGTGCCGATGGCATCTGGAGGCGCTGTGCGGGAAGCGTTGGGCTAACGGCGCTGGGAAAGAAAGCCAGAAGACTTGGTAATAGGGTTGAAACCGGCAACTGTGGGTTTAGCCTGTTAAGTGAACCACTCGCCACTATCGGTACCGAAACATTGCCAAACCTAGTTCTAGCAGGATTGAAGAGCGCCAAAGGAAATTCATTATCGATGGAGGTAAAAGGCCCGCCGCCGAAATTGAGAGTAAAGAAAGAAGGAAAAACATTGCGGGATTGGCTGGCAACAGCACCCAGGATCTGATCGAAAAAGATGCCGTATCCCACCCTGATTACTGTCAGACGCCTGCGGCTAAATGGATTTGGCGAATAGGCCACGCCGACGCGAGGCGCCAGGTTGTTCCGGTCTGGATTGGTGATTTGCGTTCTTCCCGCGAGAAACTGATTCAACCCTGGAACGAGACTTAACGCTGAGCTGTTGAACGTGTTTTCAATTAGATTATTTATCTCGCGCAGGGGCGTGTTGTACTCGTACCTCAGACCGTAAGATAGCGATAATTTGGAGCTCACACGCCAGTCGTCCTGGCCGTAGAAGTTCCACTGATAGTAGCGCAAGTCTATTGAGTCAGCGCCTCCCGTGCTCAACGTCAAGAAGAGGTTGTTGGGCGCGGCAATTGAAGCGAGATCTATCGCGTTGACAATCGGATTTGGATCGCTGCTCGTAGGAAAGCGCGGAACGCCATTCTCAAAGACCAATCGTGGCGAGCCACTGAAGGTGACTAGCGGGCGTGAATTGCGGGGCAGTTCGCTGTTGAGTTCGGTGCGGCGATTGTCGGTTCCGAACGTTAGACTGTGGTTGTTGACCCTCATGGTCAACTGGTCGGCGAACTGATAAGTATTGTTAACACGCCTCTGCGGAAAGTTGAAAACATCAACCCCCAGCGGACTGAATCCAGCGACAGTCACTTGCCCCAAAGGGCCTACTTCCTGTTCAACTGTGATTGGCTGACGAACGTAAACTACCTGACCGTTATTCGGCACACTAGGACCGAGTGGTTGTGTAACGTTCAATAACTCTGGCGCGTTCAAAAGAAATGGCGTCCCAGGAAAGCTGTTGCTGGGAATCAAGAATTCGGTCTCGCGAACTTCATCAAACCTGAGTCGCGTTCGTCCATATGAGAGGCGGATCTGATTGAAAATTGAACTATCTGAATTTGGGCCGCTCAGTTTGCTATTTAGAAAAAATGAGAAGTTCTGCGTGCGCACTTCGGGTTTGAGGGTCGAGTAGATCGCGCCTCCAGTAGCCGGAATGTATCGCCAATCGTCAGTAAAGTTGTAGCGGCCAGTAACCGATTGTTCTCTTCCCTTGAATCTGAAGTTGTGATCAATTTTCCCGGAAATAACGGTGCCGCGTCCACTGGCGGGCAGAACCTGGGTGAAAGTGTTGGAACCGTAGACTCCATTCGGGTTGTTTGGGAAAGGATAGAGACTAAATATGGCCGCGCCATTTCTACTGGTTGGAATCGCACTCGTCGGCTCTCCTGTGAATGGGTCCTGGAAGATACCGGTCGCGCCGGTGCCGAAAGCGCCGCGCTGCTCAACAGTGGGCACTGCAAAGCTTTCTTCCTTGGTCGCGTTGGTGACTTCTTCTTCGAAAGATACGAAGTAGAACGTTCGGTCTTTGTGAATTGGGCCGCCCAGAACAAAGCCAGCTTGCCCAAACGTGAGTGAATCTTCGTCACCACTCTGATTTTGGACTGTTAGCGGCTGTTGACTGGTTACTGTTCCAGCGACATTTCTGGTTTGGACCAAAACATCTTGATTGTTAGCGCGCACTGAGTTCGTACTAGTGCCAAACGCAGTATCGAAGAAATTACGAGCATTCAGTTGACTGGAATTGAACATCCCATAAACCGTGCCGTGCGTGCTGCTTCCGCCCGATTTCGATACCGCATTGACCTGGGCGCCAATGTTTCGCCCGAACTGCGCTGGCGCCAGAAGTGTGATTACCTGATACTCCTGGATCGATTCAATCGGCTGCGGTACCAGGGCCACGAAGCCCTGTCTTCGCACACCGATGTCCTCGTCGTTGTTATCCGATCCGTCGACAGTGAAGTTGTTCCCGCGTGACCGCAGTCCATTGGCGGAGAACTGCCCGGCTGAACCTACTCCTGCCCCCACTCCTGGGCCGGCCACAGTACCCAAAGTCTGAGGTGGCGGAGCAATACCTGGCAGCAGCAGCGCGAGTTCGTCAAATGTTCGCGTAACAGTGGCACCACCAAGTGGTAATGTGACGACCTCTTCTTCGCTGAATGAACCGCTGCGCCGGCCGTCTGTTCTTACAAGGGTCGCTCGAATATCAGTGTCTTCCACCGCGGCAGGTGTGGGTGTGGCTGGTGTCCCTGAAGTAGGAGCTGGATCAAGGGCAACTGGTACGGGTACTACCTCTCCGGTGTAAGTTATTCGCAGGCGTTGGCTAACCTCCTTCGTCTGGTATCCGCGCATAGCCACGCGAACGGTGTAGAGTCCAGGTAATAGCAGACCCTGGAAAAAACGGCCTCGAGAGTCCGTACGGAGATTGAACACCAAGCCTGTCTGCTGATTAATTATCTCGACCTCCGCACTCTTGAGCGCCGCGCCGGTCTGGCTGTCGGTGACAATACCTTCGAAGGCGCCCGTCACAGTATCCTGAGCCTTTGCTGCAACCGACAGAGCCACCGTCATGATTGTGAGCAGCAATAGTCGTTTCAGTACAGGGGTATACAAGCGCCACTCCTTTGCACAGATGTCGAATAGTGCCCGAACTCGAATATGGAAGGGACGAGCTGGAAGGATACGCATCCGTTGGTGTACCTACAACAACGATCTTGAGCTGTCAACCTACGCTAACAACACCTACGCACAAACACGTACGGTCAAATACCTATGGAAACCCAGCCGACAACACCATTTTCGCCAACCGGGGTTCACCTTTTTCAAGTCGCGACGCAGATTCAGGAGTCGCTTCCAGTTAACTCGCAAAGCTGCCGCTTGACCGCGTTGGGGAAGTAAGGTAAGAATTTTGGTTGGCTAACTAATGAACGAATCATCGTAGCCAACAAGGAGCCAGTCGCAGTTTCACTTCGCATGCCCTCGGATTCGCTTTACTCCCTCCCGCTTGAACAACAAGTCGGACAGTTCTTTTATATCGGCCTTCCGGGCCCAGAACTGGACGCGGAAACCCGCGCTTTAATCCAGGAAGTCCAACCCGGCGGAATCATCATTTTCGGCCGCAACGTGGCCCATCCAGAGCAGTTGCGAAGCCTGACAGACGGTGTCCGCGAACTGCTGCCCATCGAACCGCTGTTTGGGATTGATCAGGAAGGTGGGCTAGTAGATCGCCTGCGAAAGATATTTACGCCGATGCCGGCAGCGCGCACGATTCGCCAGCATGGGGATCTGGCGGCGGCCCGCGCGTTAGGTCGAATTACGGGTGAGGTCCTCCGTCTGCTGGGCTTCAATATGAACTTCGCGCCCGTAATGTCGATCATGACAGACGAGCGGGATCTGCTGTCGAATGGTCTCTATTCGCGTTCCTTTGGCCGTTCGCCCGGTGAAGTGCTCGGCTACACAACGGTTTACCTGCGTGGACTTCAGGAAACCGGAATGATCGGCTGTCTCAAGCACTTCCCCGGGATCGGCGCGGGCGAAGTGGATTCGCACGAACAGATGCCGCTGGTCCATCTTTCTCACGATGATCTTATTGCGCAAGATCTGGCGCCGTACATCGAACTCTTTGGCCGTCGTGACGATCGTGTTCGCTGCGTGATGATCAGTCATGGCGGCTTCCCGAACATCGATATCAAGAAGGAGACCACCGGCGGTCTGTTGGAACCGGCATCGCTGAGTCACAATATCGTCACAGAGTTGCTGAGAAGGGAACTTGGTTACCAACACCTCGTCGTCACTGACGATCTCGAAATGGGAGCGATAGCTAAACATTGCGAGATTGAAGCAGCCGTGGTGCGCGCTTTTCTTGCCGGTGAAGACATGGTCTTAATCTGTGCTCATCCTGAGGTGATCCGGCGTGGCTATCACTCGTTGCTGGCAATGGCGCGCGCTGGCAAGCTGCCAAAAGAACGCCTGCGGGGCTCGTTGAAGCGGATCGCGGCAATAAAGGGGATTATCAAACCGCCGCCGACCCTGGACATGGATAAGTATCAGTCACTGGCAGATGAAGTGGTGCGCCTGAACGAGACACTCAACTACCGGTATGGAGGAGCTATCTGATGCGCATTAACCGGCTGGTAATGGTTGCTCTGCTGCTGCTCGGCGCAACTATAGTCGGCTCCAGTTGCCGGCGTCACAGTGACGCTTTTGTCATGGCCCTGGGGGACAACATTCGCACTATTGATCCCATTGGCTCTCCGACAGTAGATGCTGCCAGCGAGCGGGTGCGCACGTTGATCTTCAATTCACTCGTCAAAAAGAACGAAAAGTTTGATTACGTTGGAGAGTTGGCGGAAAACGTTCAACGGGCAGAGGACGGACTTACATACACTTTCACTCTACATGATGGCGTGAGATTTCACGATGGGCGACCTTTCACTTCTGCCGATGCCAAATACACGCTTGACCTCGTGTTCTCGAGCAACTTTGCCAAGTCAGCCAGTTTCTTTGAGGGGTCAGGGTCCGCCAAGAAGAGTTATATCAGGAGCGTGGAGGCTCCAGATGCAAAAACAGTTGTGGTCACACTCACCAAGCCCTGGGTTGGTCTGTTAACCAATCTTGTACCGATCGCGATCATTCCAAAGGATAGTTACGTTGCTCAGAAGGATCACCCGATAGGCACTGGCCCATTCAAGTTTAGTCACTACGACAGCGCGCAGCAGGTCGTCGATGTCCAGTCCAATACCGACTACTGGGAAGGGGCGCCACACATTCAATCGCTGCGAGTGCGCGTAATTTCCGACACGAACGCTTTGCAAGCGGAGTTGCGGGCCGGTCGCGTAGATCTTGCTCCCCTGCCTACAAGTCTCTCGCCTGACGCCATTAAGCAATTGGGACTGGATCCCAATTTACAGGTGCTGCAATTTACCGGTTCAAATGTCAACTTGCTTACGTTTAATACGACCGTGCCGCCGCTCGACAATGTCCGCGTGAGACAGGCCATAGCCCATGCTGTTGACCGCGAATCAATGATACGGGACCTTTTGCTGGGACAAGCGAAGATTGCGCATTCTATTCTTCCGGAAGACTCGTGGGCCTACAGCGCCGGAGAGAAATATGCGTTCGACCCGAGCGTTGCCAGGCGCTTACTTGATGAAGCCGGCTTTCGCGATCCGGACGGTGATGGGCCCCAATTACGATTTTCCAAACCGGTGGTGTTTAAGATCTCTGGCAGCAGCGTATCCGCCCGCCAGTATGCGGGAGTTATCCAGAATTATCTCAAGGAAGTGGGCGTGCCTGTGACAATTGAGACGGCGGAGCTTAACACGTTGCTGGACCAACTCAAGACCGGGCAGTTCCAGATCTATTACGGCCAGTGGGTGGGTGGTAATCAGGATCCGATTTTCTTTAAAGATCTATTCGCCACATCGGAGATTCCCACTCCTGAACGAGCTGCGCGAAATCGCAGCCGTTATAGCAACAAAGACTTGGACGTTTTGCTTGAAGAAGCAGTCAATACCTTCGACCGCGCAAAAGCAGTTCAACTGTATTCACAAATTCAGGACATCGTTAGCCGTGAAGTGCCAGTGTTTCCTCTGTGGTATCAAGCCAATATGGTTATCGCGCGAAAGACCGTGGGAAACATTCAGGTGAATGCCAGCGGCGACTGGGGCTTTGTGCGGAATGTGACAGTTGCGAAGTAACGGCCCTGCACTCTGAATTTCATCGCTTCCGGCCATCGTTTGGATCCACCAAAACACACGAAGCAACACGAAAGGAATGAGTTGGCATCGCCTAAAGCTGGAGAATATCAGCTAACGCCGCTTGCTTGATCACCCCCTCACGAAGCAAGCGCGGTCTTTCACCACTTAAGTCTAAGACAGTAGACGGCTCGGTCAGGCGAGATGTCCCGCTGTCAATGATCAGGCTAATGCCCTTCGGAAAATAGCGTTCTACATCTTTAGCCGACTGTGGCGGAGGACTGCCCGAAGGATTAGCGCTCGTTGCCGTCAAAGCCCCACCACAAGCACGAACGAAGGCCCGGAGGTCTTCATCCGCTGGTAAACGGAGACCAATGGTCCCTCTCCCTGAGGTTAGTTCAACCGGCAATTCAGGACGCGCGGGGCCAACGAGTGTAAGTGGGCCGGGCCAGTGTTGCCGCATGACTTCGTCTAACTGCTTGGAGCGATATGCGAAGAAGTCATCAACACGCTCTGGGTCGGAAATTACGAGAAGGATGGGCTTCTGCTCTTCCCTGCCCTTTAATTCTCTGATGTCATGGATTGCACTCTTGTTGAGGGGATCCGCGCCAAGACCATAAAAGGTATCGGTCCGAAAGGCTATGAGGCCACCACCGCGAATCGTCTTTGCTGCCAGTAAGCGCGCCTGCGCGCTGTTTGGGACAATCATTAATGAATCTTGACAGCGTAGCCGAGACCATCGCCTACGGCGAGTATCTCGGCAGCGAGTTGTGAATGATTGACGAAGTGCTGATTGAACTTTCTTAGTGCCGCCGTCGATTGCTCCTGGTCAGCTGACCGGATCTGGCCGGCAACCTGCCCACCCCAGAGCAGATTGTCGACAACGACCACACCATTGAGACGCAGGCGTGGCAAGGCCAACTCAAGATAGTCGATATACTCCTCTTTCAGCGCATCGATGAAAACAAGATCAAAGGTGTCGTTTAGCCTGGGAATGACTTGCAAGGCTTTGCCCCGCTCGATACGCACGCGATCAAACAAATCGGCCCGGGTGAGAAAGCCTGTGGAAGCCCGGATCATCTCCTCATTCGGCTCGATGGTCACAACGAGCCCGTCACGACCCATGCCGCGGGCCAGGTGGACCACCGAATAACCGATAGCCATGCCAATCTCCAGAACCTTCCTGGCGGCCATTGCGCGGGTGGTGATCTCCAGAAACAAAGCTACCTCGGGATCAGCGATCGGCACCCGATGTTCCGCCGCGTACGCTTCCATTTCCCGAAGCAGTGGATCTGTATGCGGGATTAAGCAATCGAGATACTCAGCCTGCTCGGGCCTAATAATCGCGTCAACACGCGCCTTCATGAGTGTAAAAACCTTTCAATTGTCTGAAATATCTTGCAGGTCGGCGGACACTGACACGTAGCGACGGCCGAGGCCGAGTTGCCGCAATTTATGCTGCAACGACTGGCGGTGCATACCGAGAATTTCCGCAGCCCGCGTTACGTTCCCCTGTGTGTGTTCGAGACAGCGTGAGATGTAGCGCCGTTCAAATTCGCGCCGGTCTGCGCGGAAGTCGGCTGTGAACGGTATTCTTAACCCCTCTTCTTCCGTGGCGCTGCTGGCAATCGGATTCTGCGAGGCTGAAATTTCATCGGGCAGATCGCGCAACCCCAACTCGCTACCTTCAGCCATTATTGCGGCGCGCTCAATGGTGTTCTTTAGTTCACGAACATTTCCCGGCCAGTCATATTCGACCAGCCGCCGCAGCACACTCTGCGAGACTGGCCTAAGCGGCAAGTTGTAGCGCTCGGCGGCTCCCCTGGCGAACGCTTCCACGAGGATTGGAATATCTTCGCGACGTTCCCGCAGCGGTGGAATATCTATTGTGACGACACGCAGGCGATAAAAGAGATCTGCGCGGAACTTCCCATCCGCAATCTCCTCCTCCAAGGGCTGATGAGTGGCGCTAACGATGCGCACGTCTACAGGGATCGAATCATTACAGCCCAGCCGTTCTATTCGTCTCTCTTCCAGCGCGCGCAGCAGTTTGGCCTGCACGTTTGCGCTCATATCACCGATTTCATCAAGAAATAGAGTGCCACCGTCAGCTTGTTCAAATTTCCCTTGCCTTCGTGCGGCGGCGCCGGTAAAGGCACCCTTTTCGTGCCCGAAAAGCTCGGATTCAATTAGCTCCGAAGGTAATGCGGCACAATTGACAGCCACAAAAGCGCTCGTACAACGGGTCGCATTTCTATCGTGAAGCTCACGCGCTATCAGTTCTTTGCCAGTGCCCGATTCCCCGCGCACCAGCACTGTGGCATCCGTGTCCGCAACTTTCTCGATCATGGCGCGAACACGTTGCATACTATTCGAGTTGCCGATTAGCGATCCGCGCTGGGTTCGCTCGACCTCAATGCGCCGCCAGAGAGAAGAGTTCTCTCTTCTCAACTGCAGCGTCTCAGCCGCGTTCTTAATGACCAGCCGCAGATCGTCTAGTTCGAATGGCTTTGACAGATAGTCGTGAGCGCCGGCTTTTACGGCTTCAACGGCCATCCGCTCGGAGCCGTGGGCGGTGACAATAATCACGAGCGGGCCCGTTCCGTTCGAGTCTGTCAACTCGCGCAGAAAATCGAGCCCGCTCATTCCCGGCAAATTCACGTCCAGAAGCATCAGGTCAGGTTGCTGCTGTCTGATCAGTGCCCTGGCTGCCTCGGCTGATTCGGCCTCCGTAATGTTGTAACCGAATGTACTCAGAGCGCGCCGCATGCCATAGCGCGCAGCCTCCTCGTCATCAACGATCATTAATCGCAATGCTTCTTTTCTCACCTTCCGGTTAGTTTAGAACCTTCTGATGAGAAATCGCTAGCGCATCGCGTGCCACAGGCCCGGTCGCCGCGAGTCGCACTCCGGAAAAAGTCACCTGGCACCGACTCTTAATGGGCGGCTTGTTTCGCAGACATGACCAGAATAATAGCCTCTCCCGATGAGCCCACATTCAAGGTTCCCACTACTACAGGTTCAGCTTCCCGCATGCTAATGTCAGTAGTCAAACCCGTGGGCTCATAGTTGATTACAGGCGCCGGCGGCGCAGTTGAGGCTACTGCACTGGCTGCACTGCCAACCTGAATGGGCACCCGGGCGCCAAAACTAAAACCTTCCATGCTCACTATCTCCCGACCTTCGGTGTCGCGAAATAGTCGGACCACATTAACTCGAAACTCGTTGAAGCTGGGCGTGCCTGCTGTAGTAGCACCGACGGTCAGAAAAGGACCACCAATCCACTTCAGGTTCAACCGCCCACCGTTCTTAACGCGGTTAATGAGTGTCGTGGCCAGTCGATAGTTCTTGAATGGCAAGGACGTTCGTAACTGCTTCATTAGCGGTTCGAGTATCGGAGGCAACTTCTCCTGAACATCCTGGTTAGTGGCAATGAGGAGATAAAGTTGAGTATCGAGGTCTATGTCCCTATCCTTTTGCTCTGCTTGAGTTGCCTGCTCGCGAGATTGGGCGAGAGCAAGCCCGTTGCCGGAAGGACAGACGAACAGCAGGGCGGCTAATACAGTGATGCAAAATATTCGCAACAGGGTCATCTTGGTCTCTCCTTAGGTTGAAATTCTTCTTTAGCGGGCTACGTTGTCAGAATTACTGGTCCAAGTAGTGCCGGGCGGATTGTTCGCAATCGCCCGGCTCCAATCCCTCAATGGCCAAAACTAAACACGCACAGAACCACGAAAAGTTCCGCAAGCGATGATTAGCGCAAGATCGTTTTCGCAAGACAGTCGCTCCAAATCGCAAGAACGGTCCGGCTGCGCAGAGACCTCTTAACCCGTTTACGGGTGAAAACTTTCCGCGTCGCCACGATCTTCAAAATACGATCATTACCCTTTTGCGCTGCTGTTTGCGGGCACTCGCAATTCAAAAGTGGCTCCTTTGCCGCGATCAGTAGTAAGCAGTCGCGCAAAGCCACCAACCTCTTGCATGCGCTTACGTACAATTGCCAGACCCAACCCCGTTCCGCGCTGCTTCGTCGTAAAAAACGGTTCCCAGATCCTTTTGCTCAAATCAGCGGGCACGCCGGGCCCACTGTCCTTCACGATGATTAGAAACTCGTTGCCTTCGCAGCGAGCGCCAATTTTCACGCTTCCGCCGGCAGGTGTTGCCTGCAGTGCGTTCAATAACAGATTGGAGAATGAGTCGCGAACCGCGGCCACAACTGGGCCTCCTATTTGCCCTGTATTTTCGACTTGGCAAGACAAGTGGATTTTTTGCTCCTCGGCACTCGCCTGAAACAGAACAACCACCGTACCAATCAGATCCTCTAGTCTGGTCGCCTGCTCAGAGGGATTGCTCGTGCGTGCGAAGCTTAGTAATTGCGTCACACTCTGGCTCAAGCGATCCGTTTCCCCCACGATGAGACTGAGATCGCGGGCGTATTTCGCACTCAAGCTCGCATCCTCCTTCATTACCTGGGCGATCGATTTTATGGCGGACAAGGGGTTCTTTATTTCGTGAGCAACTGTCGCGGCCATTTGGCCCAGGACCGCCAGCCGCTCACTTTCGGCAAGTTGCCTCTCCAGACGCACATTCTGTTCAAGCAAAAGACAGTCTTCGACCGCAATTGCTACCTGGCCCGCCAATATCTCAAGCACTGCTCGGGCATCTCGAGTCAGGCTCGTTGGCGCGCCATCAATCATCAACAAGCCGGCAATCCTGTCTTCTCTCCGCAAGGGGTAAGCCACTGCAAAGCCACATTCTGAGAGAAGTGGATCGTTTTCGATCGACACCGACCTATTCTGTTTCGCTCTTTCCAACATTTCCTTTAAGCGTGGCTCCCGCTCACCGCCATTTTCGCTAGAAGAGGGCAATGAGGCACCATCGCTTCCAGACGCGGAGATGAGTATCTGGACCCGTCGCAGACCGAGACTCTCGGCAGTCTTTGCTTCCACAAATCGCAGCAAGTCTGGCAATTGTTTGAAGCGTCCCGCGTGCGAGCCGATCCGCGAAACAATTTGTCTGTACAGCGTCGCCTCTCGTTCAAACAATTTGTGGAACCGGGCGGCCAACCACCCGCGCAGTGGCGCGGCGCTGAGCGTTAAAGCCAGGATCAACAATGCTTCCACGACTCCCGGACGAACGCCATAACGCACCGTCAGCCAATCGCCAATTGTGCGAATGCCGTAAAGATAGATTGTCAGCACGACCGCCGCGAACGTGGCAACGATCAAGCTCTCTTCAATAATTAGTTCAAGATAGTGGTAACGATAGATGTAATAGGCGAGCAACATCGTCGGCAGGAGCGAGCCCAGATTGGCGATCGTCTTTAGGTACAGGCCCGTGGTTGTTCCCTCACCGACTCCCAGGGCCAGCGCCGCTAGTATCACGATTCCAACCGCGACGAAGGACAAGGCAAGAGTACGCATAATCCTTTGCTCACTGCGGTTGGGAGTCTTTTTCGCAATCAGCAACTCTGTTATCGCAATTAGCGCCAGAACGTACGCAATCCAGAAGGCAAAGGGCAATACAAAGAATGATAGCTTTGTAAACATCGGCGCGTACTCTCCACGCCAGATCTGCGGCACGGCAACAATGAGGAAGACGGTCGGAGTGTAGGAGAGATAAACGCGAAGACGTTCGCCTCTTGTTAAAGGTCGATTGGAGGCGTTGGCCCAGAGATGAAGATGTACGTGCAGCAAGAACGAGTAGGCAAAGGTGATGCTGACCACGGCCACTGCATCCGCTAGACGAAGCAGCATGTGCCAGCTTTCAACCTGTAGTCCAAGTAGACTGTGAAGCGTGATAACAAGATTACTTGCCTGCCAGGCGCCGATGCTTAGCGCTAAAGCAAAGAGCACGCGTTCCAGGGAAGTGAGCTTTTGACGACGGGAAACGAGTTGGAGCCCTAACCAGACAGGTACTGCGGCGCCAATGCTATGACCAACTAGTTGTAGGACCTCAAGCGGAGACATCGGTTAACAGCGGCAGACCGCAGGGCGCAGACGGCAGGAGCAGGTGGCAGGCGGCAGGAGGCAGGAGGCAGGAGGCAGGAGGCAGGCGGCAGACGGCAGGAGCAGGAGGCAGGAGCAGGAGGCACGATCAATAGAAGCTCGTTGATTACTGGTGATTGAAGTCCTTTCGATTTGATATTTGACGTTTGCCATTTGCCATTTGCCATTTCACTAACCGGCATCATTCGATATTCGGCGCGGAGAGGGACCGAAAAATGAAAAAGGGGCAGCTTCTATTGATCGTGCCACCTGCTCCTGCCTCCTGCCTCCTGCTCCTGCCTCCTGCCTCCTGCCTCCTGCCGTCTGCTCCTAGTTAGCGGCTGTGTTACGCGACGTTGTTGGCAGCAACGTTATCTCGATCCGGCGATTGCGCGTTCGGCCGCTAACGGTGGAGTTCGAAGCCACAGGATTTGAAGCGCCCATGCCGTTGGCTTGAATGCGAGCAGGATCCACTCCGGCGGACTGGAGGCGCTCCGACAATATCCGGGCTCGTTCCTGCGTGAGTTGTTGTAGCGTAACCTCATCACCCCTACTGTCTGTATAAGCCTCGATCATGATCTGGTAGTCCGGGTTACTGGCAAGTAAGGCCGCAAGGGGCTCCAACTTTGCTCCCGCAGTAGTTGCGAGATTTGCCGTGCGTGCAGTCCTCCAGATTGACTCAGGCAGAACAAGCTGGAAGCCCCTCGCCGTCTCTTTTACCGTGCCAAAGTTTGCTAAAGCCTGTTTTAAAACTGCCTCAGCAGCCCGCCTCTCCTGCTCCTTTTGTTCAGCCTGACGCCGGGCCTCTTCAGCCTGCTTCTCACCTTCAAGTCGTGCCAGTTGGATTCTCGCCGCGTCCCCTTCAGTCCGAACATTTTGTAGTTCCTCGCGCAGGCGAGCTACTTCGACTCGCTGTTCACGTAACTGATCGTTTGCCGTTGCGGCGTCGCGATCGGCGATCTCGCGAGCCCGTTGCTCGCGATCAAGCGCCTCACGCAACTGCTTGATCTCTCTTTGTGCGGCTTCCGCAGTCTTCTCAGCAGACCGGAGTGCCTCATCGCGGCGCTGGATCTCCTCTCGCCGTAAACGTGCGGCACGTCTGCCGAGTGCCATCTCCTCTGCTCGCGCACCTGAAGATGTCGCCTTCCGAGCCAAAATATCGATCTCAGCACCAGGTTGATTGAAGCGCCACGCTTTCTCTGCCGCCTGAAGATCGTCCTCCGCCTGCTGTAGTTCTGCGGCCGCATCCCGATCCGCGCCGGCAAACTTAGCAAGATTGAGGGCCTGCCGGGCGCCCAACAACGACACTGGAGTATCTCGATAGTCGCGATCAGCGATTTCCGGCACACGCGACTCTCTGAAATAGTCGCTGGAATTGCCGATGTATCGCACATTCGCTGTTTCAATCTGGCTGCCACCGGGTCGCAGGGGAGGCAGGTTCTCCAGCACTACCATGCGGCTCGGTACCTTCATCAGAAAGTGAGGCTCGGCGGTGACAATCAGCGCGAAGGTCTGCAGCGGAGTGGTTACGTCGATCTTGGAGTCGACAAAAGAACTTCCGCTCCTCTTGATCTCGCCCAGATTATCGACGCGCCCGTCAGGCGAGATGGCCCACAAGACATAAGTCGTATAAATGCCTCCCAACTCCGACGCACGCGGTAGATCGTCAATCGCCAGCTCGACCCTCGTTCCCCGGCGGCCCGCGCGCTTCACTTTCGCCTCACCCTTCAGCCTGGGTAAGAGCGTGGTACCACGAAATCTCACTGCAATGGTCTCATCAAGGGGATAGGTGACTGCCACCGTCTGCCTGGGTACATCGTTCTGCGCAAACACAGTGGCACTGAGGAGTAAAGCCAAGACCGGCGAGGCGATTTTCAGGTAAAGACTACAAATTCTCATAGCAATACACAGCTCCTACTTTCATCGTTTAGCAGACCACAAACGCAATTTGGCAGCGCCTCTACTCTCTTGATGCATCAACAGAAGGCATTGTTGCCGAAGGGGTGGGAGAGGTCAAGCTATCGTTTAAACGAGCTTTTTTGAAATCTGGCCTTGCGATAGGCGGTGAATTGCACCACAAAGATAGAAATGGAGGCTAGCAACAGCATGTGCACAAAACCGCTCTTGTGCAGCAGAAAGGTCAATATGAGCCAGCTGACCAACAGACCAGAACCCACCCACCACAACATCAAGAGTTCTCCTACTGGATATGAGATTTGACCAACGGGCCTTGTACTTGTAGTCCGCGGACACCCGCCGAGAAAGGGTCGTTCCCAACAATCAGCAGTCGTCCATCGCCCGTTCGCGCAATTGCCAGTGAGCGTGGCCCCACTCGAGTCTTGACACCACCAACTCGTTCACTGCTCTGCCAGATAACCGAGCCATTCGCTCCAGATAGAGCAATCGCGAAAACCTCTTTGCCGGGCAGGATAACATCAGTAAAGCCATCGCCATTAAGATCGGCGAAGGCTGCGGCCGCCGCTTCGTTCGGCACTTCTGTAGACCACTGCGTTACACCGTCACTAATGGTTGCGGAAACAACTCGTCCGCCGTTCGTCGTCATGACAACTTCCGGACTCTTGTCACCATTGATATCGGCCACTGCAAGTCCTCCCACCGGGTAATGTGCAGTGTCTGCGACGATCGGGCCGAGGACTTTGAGTTCAGTGGCATCAATAGCAAGCAAACCTTTCTTAGTTCCAATAAGCATTAACCATCGGTTGGCGGTGTTCACAAGCAGGGGCGGGGTGGTGATGTCGGCCCCAAGTTTTATCACGCGAACCTGGTTCCCGTCTGTGTCGTGTAGTGCGACTGCACCATCTTTCAGTGGTATCAAAAGCACCGGCAAGTCCTTGTTTGGAAGCACAACGGGTGGGCCAACAGCTTCAGCCTTCAATTTTGTCTGAGCTTCAAGATGTCCGCTCGCGACATCCAGAACAAACAACTTCTCCAGGTTGTCCCCTATCAAAAAAAGGTGGGGCCCCCGACCGGCGCCCGCTACAACTCCAGTTGCGATTCGCCCGGGTAAATCGGTACGCCAGAGCTCCCGCCCGGTCGCTCCATTCAGCAGGCGCACTCCGCCATCAAATGCGGCGACGACCCTTGAGCCACCCTCCGGTGTCGCAAAAACTAAGGGAATAAACTGCCTCTCGCGCCTCTTTGCTTGGCCTGCGACTGGATCAAGTTGATACCGGACGGCCCAGAGTGCTACGCCACTCTGCCCGTCGAGCGCGTACACTGTGCCCTCGGTATTAACACCCACGAAATCAGTGGCCGAGCCAAGACGCAATCTCGCAGCCAGAGGATTTTTGATCTCTCCAGTCGCAGCCAGCCAGCCGGGATTGGAAATGATGTTCGCTACTGCGCGTTGAACCGGCACTTCGGCTTTTGCGACCTCAGGCGTCACTTCGAAGGATACGGGTTGACGAAACTGACCTGTTTCAGAATCAGAGGGTGCAACTCGCCAGTAGTAACGACCCGGCTCGAGATTTCTGACAGTGTACTGGCGCCCTGTCACCAGAGTATCAAAGCGAACATCAGCAAAGTTTTTATCTGTTGAGATCTGCAGACGATATCTGGCCACACCGGCCTGGGCCACCCATTCAATAGAAACGGGAACAGTCGTTGGAGATGAAGTTTGGCCATTCAAACCGAGGAGAAAGGAACAGCTGAACATCAATGCCAGCACATGGCACCAAAGACGATCGGCAAAACGGTAGGATTTTTTAATGGCTTTAGATTTCTTAATCGAAGGCTGAGGAGAAATTACTTGAGGGGTACCGCCGGTCATCAGCTCAAGGGGCTTCATTTAGCTTGTATCCGACACCGCGCACCGTTAGGACGTATTTGGGGTTCTTAGGATCGGTCTCCAGCTTTTTACGCAAACGATTTATGTGCGGATCTATGTTGCGTTGGTATCCTTCGTAATCGGTACTCCAAACCTTATCCAGGAGCGCATTGCGAGACCATGCGCGACCCGGTTCAGAGGCCAGCAACTCCAGAATCTGAAATTCAAGTGGCGTGAGATCAACTCGTGACCCCTGCCGGCTCACCTCGTGACGGCGCTTGTCAATGACCAGGTCGCCGACCTGGATGCGCTCGTCATCGCCCACTTCCTGAGTTACATTCGATCTTCTCAGTAGAGCCTCAACTCGATATTCCAGCTCGCGAGGACTGAAGGGCTTAGCAAGGTAGTCGTCTGCCCCTGCCTCAAAGCCGGCTACTTTGTCGTCTAGTGCGTCATGGGCCGTGAGAAAGAGGGCTGCGGTTTTGATGCCCCTATCCCTCAGCCTTCGTAACAGATCGATCCCGGACATTCCCGGCATGGAGACGTCGAGTATGAAACAGTCGAAATCGCCAGCCAATGCCGGCTCCAGGGCGGCGTTTCCACTCTCCCGCTCATCAACCTGAAATCCAAGCCGGCGAAAGTATTCTGCCAGCAAAAGACGCATGTCGGCGTCGTCATCAACGATGAGTAATCGCTTCCCGGCGTACTTGTTTGTTTGCGCTTGTGGTTCCAAAACCAGTGATCCTGAGGGAACAACCTAAAGCACCCGGATTATAGCCCGAGTTTGCTTTGGTTGATACAAAAAGCTGTGGCTCGGTCTGATTGCAGAACAAGCGACGGCCCTTCACTTGCAGGCAATCGGAAGCCTTCCTTGACGCAATGAAGTCAGGGTAAGTATAGTTCCCTTTTACTTTTATTGGTCTTTACCACCTTCGTTATAGCAACTGACCAGAGAGTTTCGCAACTGGCAATGCGTGATCTCCGACGACTACTTAAGTATCTAAAACCTCACTGGGGAACATTCACGCTGGCGACTTTCGCGATGCTCCTGGTGGGACTGCTTGAAAGCGCCATCGGCGGACTCATTGTACCCATTTTCGACCAGGCGTTCGCCCGGGCCGGAGGACAGCGCACTGCCACTCTCTTCGGCCTTCAACACATCATTCCCGAATCTGGAGTTTCAGCCTGGAAGATGATCTCAGTCCTCCTGGTTGTTTTCTCCGTGGCCAAAGGAGTTGCTGAATACCTTTCGACCTACTTGATGGCCCGTATTGGCCAATCCTCAGTACTTAAACTACGTCAGGACCTCTACCATCATCTGTTGTTTCAGTCGGCGAATTTCTTCGAGAAGCATCGGACCAACTATCTTGTTTCACGCCTGGTTTCGAGCGCAGCCGCAATAGAAGCGGCAGTAACAAATGTAGTGCGCGACATGCTGCGTGAGAGCTTCACACTGATTGCCTTTCTTGCAGCCTCTTTCTATTTCAGTTGGAGGCTGACATTGGGTTCTCTAACCATCGCTCCAATAATCGCGCTGCTTACCGTAAGGTTTGGCAGCAGGCTGCGGCACTTGGCTCGCGAGAGTTTCGAGGGCAGCAAGGAGTTGGCTGACACGGCCCAGGAAGCTTTGTCCAGTCACACAATCGTGAAAGCTTATCGAGCTGAGGCACGCGAGTCGGCGCGCTTCACGCGCGTCGCCAAACGAATCGTCCGCGCTAACCTGAGGTCTGCCAGTATTGCTGGTTTTGCGCCCCCCACTATAGAGATGGTCGGCGTTGTCTTCGTAGTACTCCTGCTCTACTTTGGCCGGCTGGAGATCGTCTCCGGACGAATGAACACGGCGCAGTTTCTTACGTTTCTCTTCTTCCTGTTCCGCAGTTACGACCCGATGCGAAAGCTTTCGCGGCTCCATAACTCCATGGAGCAGGCACTCGCCGCAGCCCACCACGTTTGGGAGGTGATGGATGAACACGCCGAAACGCCCGAAAAGCCGACGGCTGTCGAACTGCCCGCATTGAAACACCAAATCGAGCTGCGCAACGTGTCTTTTGACTATAAGAATGAGACTCGACCGGTCTTGCGCGAGGTGAATCTTAAGATACCTGCCGGCTCAATGGTGGCGCTGGTCGGAGAATCAGGTGGCGGCAAGTCCACTTTGACCAAGCTTCTGCCACGCTTTCACGATCCCGTCTCAGGATGTGTCCTGTGGGATGGAATCGATGTAAGGGAGGCAAAGATTTCAAGCTTGCGACGGCATATCGCGCTCGTCACTCAAGAAACAATTCTTTTCAACGATACGGTAAGACACAACATCTCCTACGGTAAGCCTGAAGCATCGGACGCGGAGATCGAGCAAGCTGCTCGCATTGCCTTTGCGCACGATTTCATCACCGAACTTCCCCACGGCTACGATACCGTTGTCGGTGAGCGGGGGATGTTTCTTTCCGGCGGCCAGCGGCAGCGACTGGCAATTGCACGCTCGATACTGATTGATGCACCGTTGCTGATTCTTGATGAAGCGACGTCGGCGCTTGATGCTGAGTCGGAACGATTAGTCCAGCGAGCCATAGCCAACCTTGTTCGCGACCGGACGACGGTCGTTATCGCGCACAGGCTGTCCACAGTGCGCCGCGCGGATACAATTGTGGTCATGGAGGCCGGCCGCATCGTGGAGCAAGGCAGTCATGCAGAGCTGCTCGTCCGCGGGGGCCAGTACAAACGGCTCTATGATCTGCAGTTTGCGGAGGAGGAAGAAGAACTTTCGGCAGTAGGCGGTTAGCCGAGTTGAACTGAGAATAGGCGACCTATGAAATCAATGACCGGATATGGACGTGGTGCGGTAGTAGGCGAGGATTTCTCTGTCTCAGTCGACTTCAAGACGGTGAATAACCGCTTTCTGGATATTCATCTTCGTGTTTCTTCTGACTTGTCGTCGCTCGAGCCAGCAATCAAACGCCGAATCAGTTCGCGGCTTGGTCGCGGACGAGTAGATGTCACTGTAAACTTTGAGAGGACCTCGGCTGTTGCGTATGAATTGAATAGACCGCTGATAGCGGGATATGTCAACGTCCTCAGGGAGCTCAAAGAAGAGTTTAAGTTGGGCGGCGATCTGGACATTAACATCCTGGCCCGGATTCCCGGTGCATTGCAACCCTCCCGGGATGGGCTAACAGAGCACATGGTAGCCGGCACTGAGCAGGCCATTGACGAAGGATTGGACGACCTGGAACGCATGCGCGAGTTGGAAGGCGAGGCCTTGCGCAAGGAGATGTTTGAACGCATTGAGAAGATTGAAGCGCTGGTGCCGAGCATTGAACGGTCGGCGGCGACTTTGATTGACGCCTATCGTGCCCGATTGCAAAAGCGTATCGCCGAACTGCTCAGTCGAGACGGCCAGTCAATAGAGATTGATCCCGCCCGCCTGACGCAAGAGGTAGCTTATCTTGCTGACCGTAGCGATGTAAGTGAAGAGATGGTGCGGCTGCGTAGCCACCTTTCTCAATTTCGCGAAGCGCTGAATTCCACCAGCGAGACTGGGAAGATGCTTGACTTTCTACTGCAGGAATTGAACCGGGAAGCCAACACTACGCTTTCCAAATCAACTGATCTGACAATCAAAGAAGTGACGCTCGCGATTAAGGCCGAAGTCGAAAAACTGCGTGAGCAGGTCCAGAATGTTGAGTAAACTGAAGGAATCGGTCATGCCAGCCATGCCTATTGTTCTGCAACCGGCGAGAAGCGGCATTCTCTTTGTCGTCAGTTCTCCTTCAGGCGGAGGCAAAGGCACGCTGGTGCAGCGCGTGTTGAATGCGGTACCTGATCTTAGCTATTCTGTTTCCTATACGACTCGCACGCCTCGAAATGGCGAGCTTGATGGACGCGAGTATTATTTTGTGGGTCGCGATCGATTTGAACAGATGGTCGCGGCAAACGAATTCCTTGAGTGGGCTTCAGTTCATGGAAATCTCTACGGAACAGCGCGCAGACAGGTTTCGCGCGAAATTGAAGAAGGTCGCGATATTGTTCTGGAGGTAGATGTTCAGGGCGCGGCGAGTGTGCGCGAGTTAATCACCGAGTCAGTCAGTATTTTCATTCTTCCACCTTCATACAAGGTACTGCGCCAGCGACTCCTGAAGCGAGGAAGTGACACAGCTGAGGAGTTGGAACTGCGTCTACGTAATGCGCCGGCCGAACTCAGCCACTATACGGCTTTTGATTATTTAGTCATCAACGAAGATGTGGATCTTGCTGCCGCTCGCCTTGCTGCCATCGTCAATGCGGAACGGTCCCGTTGTAAGCGGCAGGAACTGGAAGTTAAGCGGATAATTGCAAGCTTTCCCGGAGAATAGAAAGGTGCTCCAGCATAAATGAACTTGGACCGAACTATCGATGGAAGCCAAAAGGGGCCTCAAGTAATTATGTCAAGACCTAATGTAGAACTGGAAAAAATAGTCGAAGAATCGCCAACGCCGGAAATTGACTCAAAATACCGACTCATCATTCTCGCGGCGAAGCGCAGCAAGCAATTGCAACGGGGCGCTCGACCTCGTATAGATATTGATCCGCAAAAGCACAAGCCTACGCGTATCGCGCTGGAAGAAGTAATGCGTGGTAAGGTGAAGTTTACCGTAACCGGAGAGGACAAGAACGAGTAGGTTTGGTCTGAAAGAGCGATTGCGAATTGCGAATTGCGGATTCCGGATTTTGGCAATCGGAGCATTTCAAATTCGAAATCCGCAATCCGCAATCCGCAATCCGCAATCGACCTCGTCACATTCCCTTGTAGTCGGGTCCGCCACCTCCTTCTGGAGTGACCCAGTTGATGATCTGGTACGGATCCATGATGTCGCAGGTCTTACAGTGAACACAGTTTGAGAAGTTGATCTGCAGTTTCCGCTTTCCGTTGGAGCCATCTTCCACCATCTCGTAGACCGCAGCCGGACAGAAACGCTGGCAGGGATTTCCGTATTCTTCCGCGCAACGTGTGGAACAGATGTTCAGATCCAGCACGTGCAGATGCGCAGGCTGGTCCTCACTGTGGCTGACGGCGGCGTGGTAGACGTCAGTGAGTTTGTTAAACGTTAGCGTTCCATCAAACTGCAAACGTTGGTAGCGTTGGGATAGATCGTCACCGCGGTATCCGTAGGCTGAAAGCTTCTTCATTGCCTGGTGGCCAGGTTCGGCCTTCGCCCGATCAAAAACTCCCCAGGCTCGACCTCCAGTCACAAATTGCAGGCCGGTATTAAAGAGAGCTGGCCAGCGGCCGGCTCTGAATCCCGCGTGGAAGTTCCTGACCTTCCGCAACTCAGGCACAATCCAACTCTCGTTTACAAGCTGCTCGTACCTTTGTAACTGCCGGGCGGAAAAATCTTCTGCCACGAGCGCTTCAAAGATTGTCTCTGCGGCCAGCATGCCGCTTTTTATGGCTGAGTGGATCCCTTTCAGTCGTTGTGAGTTGAGGAAGCCTGCACAGTCTCCCACCAGCAACACGCCGTCTGCATAGATCCTGGGAATCGCGAAGTACCCGCCAGCCGCAATCGTTTTGGCGCCATAGCGAATCATTTTGCCACCCGCCAACAAACGCGCGACATAGGGGTGTGTTTTGAACTGCTGAAACTCGGCATGGGGGTCGATTAGCGGATCATGATAATCGAGCCCCGTCACATAACCGATGTTTAGAATGCGATTCTGCATTCCGTAAATCCAGCCACCACCGTAAGTGTGAGAGTCTGATGGGAAACCAAGTGTGTGGGTTACTCTACCGGCAGGATAGCGGTCGTCAGGCAGCTCCCATAACTCTTTGACACCGATGCTGTATACCTGTGGTTCACGGCCGGCATTCAGATTCAATCTCTGTGTTAGTTCTTTGGTTAATGAGCCGCGGGATCCTTCGCCAAGGACTGTTACTTTCGCCCGTAGGTCCACGCCAGGCTCGAAATTGGGCTTCCGCTTTCCTTCCTTGTCGATGCCTTTGTCGCCGGTACGGACGCCGATGACCCGATCGTCTTCGTTATAAAGCATCTCGGCGCCGGGAAACTCGGGGAAGATGTTCACACCTGCTTCCTCACATTTTTCTCCGAGCCAGGCTGCTAATCGGTTGAGAGAAACTATGTAATAACCATGATTGCGCAGCGGTGGCGGTGTGATTGGTGAACGGATCGCGCGTCGCTCCGTGAGGTAAAGGAAGTAGTCTTCCAGCACGGGAGATTCCAGCGGCGCACCCGACTCCAAAAAGTCAGGAATCAATTCCTTCAGCGCGCGCGGATCCATAACGGCACCCGAAAGCAGGTGCGCGCCGACGGAGGCGCCTTTCTCGATAACGGCAATTTCGATCTGCCCCAAAGGTTTTCCCTGCCGCACTCCGCGCTGGATGGCGTCGTTGTGTTTGGTTACCAACCGGGCAAGATGCAGGGCGCCGCTCAGGTTCGCCGGACCAGCCCCGACAAAGATCACATCCATTTCTAGTGTTTCACGTTCCATTCTTTCAGTCCTTCAGCAAAGAGAGCTGCAAAAATGAACCGTCATTCAGTGCTCGGAGCGAGTATAGCCAAAGCAAATAATGCTGTCGAAAGCATAGCGCTCTCTAGCCCCTGCTGTTGTATATTTCTTCGGCAATCTATGCTGTCCCTCCGACCTACGGCTGCAAGACTCGCAATCACGGCAACCATTCTGCTGCTGCTACTACTCTTTCCTACCAGACTGAGCTTTCGTTCGGCGAATTTGGTGGCATCCTCCCAACGCCTTTCGCGGGTTCCCTCCCTGGTGTTGTGGGCCTGGGAAAGACCAGAAAGATTGCGGTTCACCGAATCTCAAAAGGTTGGAGTCGCGTTCCTGGCGAAGACGATCTATCTACGCGGCGACAAGACAGTCATTCGTCCTCGCCTGCAACCACTGGACGTCCGAGATGATACGCCGCTGATCGCTGTTGCGCGAATCGAGATAGATCGCGAAGAGCCTCCCACGCTCTCGCGACAACAGAGCACGAACGCCAGCCGAGAAATTGTCGTGCTGGCCCATCTGCCGCAGGTTGTCGCGGTTCAGGTGGATTTTGACGCTGCCCGCAGCGAGCGTGAATTCTACCGCCGTCTGCTTTTCGAGCTTCGGCAAACTCTTCCCGAAACCACGGCGCTTTCCATGACCGCTTTGGTCTCCTGGTGCAAGGGCGACAATTGGCTCGACCAGTTGCCGGTTGACGAAGCCGTGCCAATGCTCTTTCGCATGGGCGTGGAACGAGACCGATTTCTCTCGCACTTAAGCGAGGGTAGCGCGTTTAGCGCCAAACCTTGCCGGAACAGCATGGGGATTTCTACTGACGAGCCTTTGGCTTTGCCAGTAGCCAGCGAGCGTCTCTATGTTTTTAATCCGAAGCCCTGGTCGGCCAACACTATAACGAAGACAATGGAGAATGCCCGGAAATGACTTCCCATATCGCTCGTCTTCTGGTGACATTTAGTTTACTGATTGTACTTCTATGCCAGGCGCCGCTCACTTTCGGCTGTGGTCCATTCACGCTCGTACCAATTTTCACTTTTACTGCACATCCTGAATACCCGTTGGAGAGCTTCGCTCGTGGGGGGATTGGCGTGGTCCAACCCACGTTTGCGCGCTCATATCTATATGTCGCCTACCGGTATTTAACCGGCGCTGATTTTTCTGAAGCGGAACAGAAGGCGCTGGTCCAGTTGTGGCGTGAGAGGCTGGAACTGACTTGGGCGGCAGATGGAAGCGACTGGATCGAGACATGGCTAAAGGCGAGAGCGAAAGTTCCGGGCCTTTCGGAGCCGCCAAAGATCGATGTTTATCGAAACCGCGAGAAGCCGAATGAGTATGAAACGTATCTAAACTGCCAGAAGGATGCCTTTGAAAACGCCGCTTCAACACTACAAGCAAGAATAGACCGGTTCGGCGCGGAGAACACATTTGTCAGGTCATGGGTGGAAGCTCAGGACACGGTGTTTGCCAATTGTTCAGGCGGCCATCAACTTCCCGGAGAAGCGCCTCCCGAAGCTGACCTGCTTATCAAGGCGGATCGCGCTTATCAAGTGGCCGCCGCAAACTTTTATTCGGGCAGTTTTCTCGAAGCCAGAAAGCTCTTCGAATCAATTGAAAACGACCGCAACTCGCCCTGGCAACCTTCCGCGCCGTATTTGGCAGCGCGTGCACTTTTGCGCCAGGCAAGTCTTGGCCCCCCAGAAGGACGGAATGGAGCACTCACAGAAGCGGAACAAAAACTTGAAGCAATCCTGCAGAGCGCGAAGCTTCAAAGTCTGCATGCCGCGGCGAAACGACTCTTGAGCGTGGTTCGCCTCAGGTTGTATCCCGAAAGACGCCTGCATGAACTGGCAATCTCTCTACTGCAACCCAATAACGACAATCTGAAACAGGACTTGTGGGATTACACGCTGCTGTTGGACGGTTTTTTGGGTGAAGATGAACCAGAACCAAAAGCAGAGATCGCGGCCCAACTTCGCAGTGACGAGTTGACTGATTGGTTGATAACTTTTCAATCCTCGTCCGCAATGTCGCACAGCCATGCACTGGAGCAATGGCGATCAAAGGCAACACCACCCTGGCTTCTTGCAGCGTTGGCCAAAGCTGTCGCCGGTCAAGCACAAACTGCGGAGTTGCTCGCTGCGGCGGCGAAGATCAAACCGGGTTCGCCTCTTTTTCCAGCTGCCTCCTTTCATTCTATCCGCCTGAGAATGGAAGCAGGTGAGTCTTCTGAGGCACGGAAAACACTCGACGAACTCTTAAGCAAGCAGCGCAAACATTTCGGCGCCTCAGGACTGAATCTGATGCTGGGGTTGCGCACGTTACTGGCGGATTCGCTCGACGATTTCCTGTTGCACGCTCAACGATTGCCTGCCGGTGCGAGCTGGAACGATGACGGTCGAGAGGTACCGGCGCCGCTCTCAGAACAACCAGACGAAGCCAGGGCGCTTGAAGGAAAGACCCTCTTCGATCTCGATGCCACCAGGGTTCTAAACAGAAAGTTCCCCTTGGCGCTTCTCAGCGAGGCAGCAAGAAGCAGAGTTTTGCCAACTCACTTGCGGCGGGATGTAGCCCAGGCGGCGTGGTTGCGAGCTGTTTTGCTGGAAGATTTCGATGCCGCCGACAGCCTTGCGCCAGTATTGAAGCAGCTCCATCCGGAACTTGGTCCTCTTTTGAATACTTTTCAGTCCACAAAACCGGTCGAGGCAAAACGGTTTGTCGCAATTGACATTTGGCTTAAGTTTCCCGGGTTAGAGCCAGTCATTGATTCTGGATTTGGCAGGGAGACTGCCCTTGTTGAGCAGGACATTTATCGTGATAATTGGTGGTGCGGCGCTGCCTTCCCAGACGTAACGGCCACGCAGCCGGACGAGCGGGACGCTAATTCAAGCAGCGAGACGATTCCGGAATTCCTGCCAGCGTTTCTCACCGCAACCCAAAGAACGCTAGGTGAAAAGGAATTCCACAGGCTTGCGGCATTTGGCGCCGCTCCAAATTATCTTTGCCGCCAGGTAATTCAATGGGCCACCAAGAACGCCGTCGATTCTCGCGTGCCTGAAGCGCTCCACCTCGCCGTCAAGACAACCCGTTACGGTTGTACCGATAAGCAGACAGCGAGATGGTCAAAGGCGGCCTTTGATCTACTCCACAAACGCTACCCCAAAAGCGAATGGACAAAGCGAACGCCCTACTGGTTCAAAGATTAATCCTAAACGCTTGCCGCCGGAAAAGGTGGCGATGGCGGATCGCACGTTCATGCTAAACTCATTCAGATGACCGCGCGCCGTATCTTAATCATCGACGCTGATCAAGGCTGCGGAAAGGCTTTGCAAGATCTGGTTCGTGCCTGGGGATATGAAGTAGTCGTGGAGCAGAGCGTCTCCGCTGTTTCGGATCTAATCTCTGCGGTCATTCCCTCAGCAATTATCGCCGCAGGGTCGGGCGGTTCCGGCACTCCCTTTGATCTTCTGCGCCAGATACGTGCCCAGTACCTGGAAATTCCGGTAATCCTGTTAACCCAAAGTGGCTCAATAGAGCTGGCGGTTCACGCCATCCAGGAGGAGGGCGCTTACCATTATTTCGAACACCCTGTTGAGCCCGCCAAGCTCAAGGTTGTGCTGGATCGCGCAGTGGAGCTTTGCGATGCGCGGCATGAGAACGAGTTGCTGCGCAGACAACTCGAGGACCGTGGCGCTTTTGGTGAACTGGTTGGCAATTCTCCACCGATGCGCGAGGTCTACTCCCTTATCGCGCAGGTCGCTCCCTCCTCAGCTTCCGTTTTGATAACTGGCGAATCCGGCACGGGAAAGGAGCTGGTCGCAAGGACAATTCACAACATGAGTCCGCGACGCGACAAGCCATTCATCGGCATCAACTGTTCGGCGATTCCTGAAACGTTGATGGAATCGGAACTATTCGGGCACGAGAAGGGTGCCTTTACAGGTGCTGCCTCGCGTCGACAGGGTTGCTTTGAATTGGCTGATACAGGCACCCTGCTGCTCGACGAGATTGCTGAAATGCCGGCGTTGCTGCAAGCCAAACTGCTGCGCGTCATTGAGGAGCGGGCAATCAGGCGGTTGGGCAGCCGTAGAGAGATTGGAGTGGACGTCCGGCTGCTGGCCGCTACTAACCGCGACCCCCAGGAAGCAGTTAGTGAAGGCAAGTTGCGCGAAGATCTCCTTTACAGGCTGAACGTGTTCCGAGTTCATCTTCCGGCGCTCAAGGAGCGCAAGGAAGATCTGCCGCTGCTGGCACAGCACCTTGTTACGCAGTTGGCAGAGAAGCATGATCGACCAGCCCGATTTCTCCATCCTGCGGCCATCGGCGCGCTGCAGTTTCACGCCTGGCCAGGCAATGTACGTGAGTTGAGAAATGTGATTGAACGTGCGGTAGTGATCTGCTCCGGAGAACAGATCGAACGTCATCATTTTGCTCCCTATCCCATAGAGCAGCGGGAGCGCTTGCGACAGGAGGATACTATCACCTTTCCAGTCGGCACGCCGATAGAAGAGATTGAGCGCCAAATGATCATGAGGACGTTACAGAAAACCAGAAACAACAAGACCCGCGCCGCTGAATTGCTGGGAATCAGTCTTAAAACGCTGCACAATAAGATCAATCTTTATCGCGATCGCGGGCTCTTGCATGACGAGTGAAGCGCAATCTGTTCTTCTCTTCTTCATTGATGGTCTGGGAATTGGTGCCCGCAATTCCCATAACCCTCTCAATGGGCTCGAAGATGCAGAACCCTTAGCGATCTTTCCCGGGGAAGAACCGCCAACATACCTGGACGGAATCGTCGTTCAAACCGACGCATGCCTCGGCGTGGACGGCCGGCCACAAAGCGCTTCAGGACAAACAACTATTCTCACGGGTATCAACGCGCCGGCGCGGCTTGGCTACCACAAGCAGGGGTTCCCCAATGCTGAGATGCGCGAGATTATTAGCCAGCATTCAGTCTTCCTCCAGCTTAGCCGAGAGGAGATCGGGCCACTTACCTTTGCGAACGCCTACACTAAGTGGTTTTTCGAGGAACGCCCACGCTGGGTATCCGCCACCACAGCAGCCGTGCAGGCCGCCGACCTCCCTTTCCGCACTGTTGCAGATCTTAATGCGGGCCGGGCAGTGTATCAGGATTTCACAAACGCCGTCCTTATCCAGCGAGGCGAAGACGTAAGGCCGCGATCCGTGGAAGAAGCCGCTGATATTCTTGGCAGACTTTCCGCCGAGCACCGATTTACGCTATATGAATACTTCATTACGGATAAGATCGGACACGCTCAGGACATGGAGGCAGCGCGCCTGGTCCTTCGCCGGCTTGCGCACTTAATCCGTGAGTTGCTAGACCGAATTGATTTGCACCAAACTTCCGTTATACTCACCAGCGATCACGGAAACATCGAAGACTTGTCTTCACGCAATCATACTTTGAACGCCGTTCCTACCATTGTCTGGGGCGCGAACCGTGATCAGATCGCTAAACGGATCAGGGACCTCGCTGACATTACTCCGGCTATTGTCGATACCTTGTCGCTTTGATCGAAGGCCCATCAATGAGCCCTACGCAGCCAGCCGCCGCGGCTAAACGGCAGTCCAACCACACGCTGGATAAGAATAACCCCCGCGAAGTCTTTGGCTGGAAGATGTATGACTGGGCCAACTCCGCTTTCTACACAACTGTGGTAGGGGCACTTTATGGACCTTACCTTACAGAAGTAACACAGCGCGCAGTCGGGGAAAATGGCGTGCTGGCTAACCTTGGTCCCGTAGGTGCCATTACCGCGAAGTCGTTCTTTCCGACTTGTGTCTCGGTCGCGGTCTTTCTTCAGATTTTTTTGCTCCCAATACTGGGCGCCGTGGCCGATTACTCGAATCTAAAAAAACGAATGATGGCGCTCTTTTGCTATTTCGCCGTCGCAGCAAACTGTTTGATGTTCTTCGTCACGGAACAGTGGTTTTGGTTGGGTGGTCTGCTATTCATCATCGCCAACCTTGGTTATGGCGCTTCCATAGTTTTCTACAACGGCTTCCTGGGCGAAATTACTACTGAGGATCAGCGAGACAAGGTTTCAAGCCGGGGTTTCGCCTATGGTTATCTGGGCGGGGGGCTTCTCCTGGCTCTCAACTTCTTACTGGTAAAGAACGCTCCCCGTTTGGGAATGGATCCTTATCTGGCGGTGCGTTTATCGCTGCTTTCAGCCGGGGTGTGGTGGGGTGGCTTTGCGATAATCAGCTTCGCAACGCTTCGAACCCGGGCTGCGGAAAAAGCGCTGCCTCCGGGAAAGACTTACTTGACAATCGGATTCTCGGAACTCGGTCGCACCTTTCGAGAGCTCGCCACTCTGCGCCACACATTGCGGTATTTGATCGGGTATCTGTTTTACAACGATGGTATTCAGACCGTCATTAGCATGGCTTCCATCGTCATGGCGCAGGAGCTCTTTGTCGGCCGAGGTCTCCCGACCGACCAGTCTTTTTTGCTGGGAATTTTTCTCATGGTTCAGTTTGTGGCCATCTTTGGCGCGCTGCTCTTTGAGCGGCTCGCATATGCCATCAAAACGAAGAATGCCATCTTACTCTCCCTGGTGTTGTGGGCCGCAGTGGTCATCTATGGCTATGCCCTCATGGACACAACTTCGGAGGCTTGGATTATGGCGGCAGTAATAGCGATTATCCTGGGTGGATCACAAGCTCTTTCGCGTTCTCTTTTTTCTCGAATGATCCCACTAGGTCGTGAGGCTTCATTCTTCGGAATCTATGAAGTGTCTGAGCGTGGCACTTCCTGGCTCGGTCCGCTCACGTTCGGCGCCGTGGTAGCAGCCACCAACTCCTACCGGCAAGCATTGCTCTCCTTAATCATATTTTTTGTTGTGGGAACGATAATTCTTTACTTTACAAATACAGACAAGGCCATTCATGAGGCGGGTAATCTCCTACCGGAAGAGGCTGCGCACGCGAGACCCGCTTGAGAGAGATCAACCAACTCGGTTTCTAGATTGCCTGCCTGCGGCTTTCTCAAAGCATTCGCGGGAACAATAGTTGGAGACAGCAGAGGCGGTTTCACGGCGACGACTGGATGGCGCCCAAACGCCGCAGACAGGACAGCGGATCAATTGGTTTTCGGTTTTGATTGATTTTTGCGAAGAGGGGCCCTCAGTGACACTCCCCCGCAATGTTTGCGAGATCTTACGAAGCAATTCCAGATAGGGCCGCAACCCGGCGTAAATGAGCGCGAATACCAGCGCTAGAAGGGCCCCGACAACTAGATACCTCAAAGGATAATCTTTCGCTGCTGGTGAGTTCCAGCTTATCCGCCCTGGCTACCACTCTTCTGGCCAGTGGGGAGGTAGGCTACATCGTTGGTCCTCCGGCGCGGCATTGGATCAGTGGCGCGCCTTCTGGGCGTTGATTCTCTGTTACGACGGTCGACACTGCCGGGGGGAAGCCCCTTGCCGTGCACCGCCTCTTCCAGAATCCGTGTAATCTCCTGTGAGAGAGTGCGGTGCTCGGCCGCTGCCCGCCGGCGTAACGATTCCTTGAGATGGTTGGGGACATATGCCCCTATGAAGACTCCCTTTCGATTCGCCATGCTTCAGGCCTCTCCTTCAGGTGAGTAAGTAAAGCAAGCTGTTAGCTTGCGGACCGCAAACTAACAGTTTGCGTTACATTGCCATGCAAATGAGAACAGGTCTATAAGCCGAATTCTGTGCTCCGGAAAACCGGAGTGACGATCATTCATCTAGCCCGACCGTTACCGGTCGGATCAAGCGACCTACCCGGAGGTCGTAACGATCTGTCGAGAATGACGGATCGTTTCGGGCGGGCAGCCCTGTTGACGCCTCCCTATTTGGTCTTGCACTGCGAGGAGTTTGCCTGGCCGTCTGTGTCACCACAAACGCCGGTGCGCTCTTACATTAAGCCCTCAAAAGGGCCGCACCATTTCACCCATCACCTGGGAGCGGGGTTTTCCATCCTGCAGACAGAAAACACAATCTCCCGGGCTGGTCTTCTTTCTGTTGCACTTGTCGTCGCCAGGCGAATCACCTTGCCGAAAGCAAGGCTCTTGATACCCGGCGCCCCGCCGTTAGCGGGCTCGCTGCCCTGTAGTGTTCGGACTTTCCTCTCCCGAAGGCTGCTCCGTATACCGGATGCTTCCGGCAGCGATCGTCCAACCTGTTCTCAGCAAGGCACAGTGATTATAGCAAACCTGTGTTCAACAGGTACAGTACGCTGGTAGTTGGCTTTTAACGACGCTCCACGGGGGAAACTAAATACTTAAACCAAAGTATTTAAAGCCTACCCTTAACTGTTGCGTGAAACTCGTGGGTGCCGTAAAGGAAAGCGTAATAGACACAGCAAAATGCGCAGCAGCCAGCGCGTAGAGATTGGGACGGCGCTGATAAGCAGCGGCCAGGGCGAAACCACCAACGAACGTGAGGATAGCAAGGAACGGACTGGGAAGATGAAACAGGCAGAATAGAAGCGCCACGAGACTGACGCTTTTGATTCCGGGGCCAAAGACAATCTGGGCACGCCTATTTATGAAGCCCTGCAAGGCGTATTGTTGAAAGAGCGCCCACGCCGGAGCCAAAAGAAGACGGGCCCTCAAAGGACGAACCGTGAATTCCGACCTGCTAACTAACCAGGCGCCCGCGATGAGTATAATCACGGCAACCAGAGTGGGAATGGCCACTAATCGTGCAGCGGCAAACAAATTATCCAAGCGGAACCCGATGTCGCGCAGGGTCTCATTGCGCTCCAGGTGCGAAAGTACCATCAGGGCCATCGCCAGAAGAGCGGGCACAAGGACAAACCAATTGTTACCCGGCGCCAGCGGCCTAATTGCCCATTCGCCAATCAGGCAGGAAACAGAGACTGACACGATCTCCCAGAGCGCCAGACTCCGGTCCTGAAGCACAACTGCGTTGGTCGTCGATTTATGAATGTGCCCTTCCATTGCTTCTCGAAGCGAGCTATCACCTCTCCACTTCTGTCAAGATTCCATTCTTGAGTTCAAAATAGACCGGATCGCCAATTGATTGCATTGTGCGGCGAGCCGCCGCCCCGCTTTCATGGACTCCATATACGCGAGCTTGGTGCACGCCGTTGCCAATTGAAGTGAGGGGGAAGTGGTACCCATGCCATTCGTCCTCGGCAAATCCGGCAAGCACCACATCAGGCCTTGAGTTACTTGCTTCAACTCTCGCGGTCAGCTTTTGATCAATAAATAACTGCACCTCGACGCGTGCCCCGGGCTTTATCGTGTTCACGGCCCAACCATTGATACCGTAAGGAGCCACTTCAACTGAGCCGCGGATTGGTGGAAATGTATCGAAGGCAAATAGGATGATTAACGTGATCAGGAAGAGGGCCTCAAGAAGTGATTTAACGAGTAGCGCGGGAACCAATCTGCCGGGTAGCTTGTTTATGAGTTTCATAGTCTGCAGCGACATCTAGTGACTCACTAATGCTAATAACCGAGATCGAGGAGCGCATTATAGACGGATTACACTGGCGGGCAGCGAAAATAAGAAAGGCGGCCCGGGTAGGCCGCCTTCTTCAAGTTTTGTATAACGTGAGGGCTTATTGGCCCTCGCTCACTTCCAGACGGTCGCCCTGCTCTACAGGCGGGTCGGCAAGTCGACCATCGAAGATCTCTTTAAGGTTGTATTCTGTCGTTGTCAACCGACCGTCAGAACCTTGTCGCGACAGGCGCACTATGTTGCCGCTGTTCGTAACACCACCACTGGCAAGAATGGCCTGGGTTAGAGTGAGACCGGCATGATACGGCTTCTGTCCCGGTGAAGTTATTCTGCCGCCTATGAAAAAGAAGAGCGGCTCAACCGGAGCGCCGCCAATATTGATTACGTCGCCCGGGAAAACGAGAGTGGATGAGGCCTCCTTGTCGGCAAGATTTACCGTCAGCGGAAGACTACCGCTGCGAATTATTGTGACTTGCGTAGCTTCAGGCAGTTGTTGAGCTTCGGCGAGAACTACAAAGAGAGGCATTGCCTCGCGACGCAATGCTTTCCGGCCGGGGGCTGCAACGAAGCCGTTAATCACGATCGTATGGCTGGCATAGTCACGAACGCCTACGACTACCTCGGGGTCTTCAAATAACTTGATCCGCTGCCGCAAAATTGCCGCGATCTCGCTGGTTGTGAGTTCTGAGACTCTCACGGCTTCGCGCGCGAGAGGATAATCAAGTAAGCCGCCCTCCATTACCGTAAACAATGTGGACTCGGAGGTGGGCATACCGGGCAGTTGAATATCCAGAACATCCCCAACTCCGACCCGATAGACTTCGGTTAAAGCAACAGCCGGCACAGCGACTGTACCCGCTGTTGCAGGAGATGACGCGGCATTTGGACCAGGAGTCACAACATCATAGTTGAAGGCAATCGCGTGATCCGACTCGCCCATTCGAACGCGATCTTCATTCCAGACTGTTTGGACGACATCGATTTTGGCAATCTTATTTGCCTGCCCGTAAGCAGCAGCATTGAATAGCACCGTTGAGAGAAGGGCCGCGAATGTTAATTTTGTTATTTGCATTGATATTCGGGGATGTGGCTGGAGAACCCAGCGTAGGTAATTTGAGACTGACTAAAACCGCCGTCTTTAAGAATAAACGGCTAAAGGGTCCGACTTTACAGAAATTTGGGCTTCCCGGTCTTTTGCCGTAAAAACCAGCCCAAAAGCGAATGAACATTAACCTTTTTTGCGACTTGCCGGTAGGCTCCGGAGGGAAAAAACCTGAGGCCATTCCGCGCGAAAGCGCTCCCGAACGAGAGTCTCAACCTCTTCTGCGCTTTCACATTGGAGGCATTCCAGGGAGATGGCGCGAGCCGTCCGTGAGTCGACGTTAGAGAGTGCATGGCGGACTCGTGGGATTGAAGTAGGCGTCATGCTTAGATCGGTGGCGCCAAAACCGATGAGTAAAACAGCGTAGGCTGGGGTTGAGGCCATCTCTCCGCACACTATTGCTGGAATCCCTGCCTCCCGTGCAGCCCGTAGACTATGTTCAATTCCCTGGAGCACCGCCGGATGGAGCGTGCGAAACCAGTCTGCTACCTCATCGTTGCCACGATCCACGGCAAGCGTGTATTGCACAAGGTCGTTTGTTCCAAGTTCAAAGAAATCCACGACCCGGGCAATCTTATCGGCCGTCAACACTGCGGCTGGTATCTCGATCATGGCTCCAACTCGGACCTGTCCATAAGCCACCGCGCGTTTTTGCAGACCTGCCTCTTCTTCCTGCAATATCGCACGGGCGCGCCTCACATCTTCAACGTCTGTGACCATGGGAAGAACAATGTCCAGCGAACCTTCAGCAGCGGCCCTCAGGATCGCGCGCATTTGCGCACGCATTACCTCCTGGTGTCGTAAGCCAAAGCGAATTGCTCGCAGCCCCAGCGCCGGATTTTTTTGCTCATCTCTTTCGACAGTTCGTTCACTACCCAGGTCAAATAACCGAACCACCGCGCCCGCCTCGCCGGCAATCCGAGCAACATCCGTATAGGCTGCGTACTGCTGGTCTTCCGTTATCATGCCGCCGCGAGGCGTCAGCAGAAACTCAGAGCGATAGAGACCAATGCCTGTCGCGCCATAGTTTGTGACTCCGGCAAACTCTGTCGGCAACTCAACATTAGCCCGTAAGGTGATCTCGATCCCATCAATAGTGTGCGCGGGGCCACTTTCCGCCACGGCTTCCGTCCGTCTCCGCTGCCTGAGCTTTTCAGCCTCGCCGCGGTAATACTCCCTGGTGGCCCGCGAAGGATGCAGCACCACTTCATTGCGAGTCGCGTCAACAATAATGTTGTCTCCGGTCTTGGCTCGGCGATAAAAGTCTCTCAGGCCGACGACCGCCGGAATCCCTAGTCCGCGAGCAATGATCGCCGTGTGCGACGTCCAGCCTCCGGCATCAGTGGCTATGGCCCGTGCAAACTCCAGATCCAGCTCAGCCACCGCCGATGGCAGCAGATCCTGAGAGACGATGACCGCATCCTGCGAAAGATTCCGGTGAGCTGGCTGTTCTCCACTCAGTGCCACGAGCAAACGCTGGATGACGTCTTCGATATCAGAGCCTCGCTCCCGCAGATAGTCGTCCTTTATTTCAGAATAGACCGACAATAATTGATCGCCAACGACCTTCAAGGCCCATTCGGCATTCGCGCGCTCTTGCACGATGTGGGTCTCGACATCACGGATCAGTTTTGCATCCTCCAACAGCAACAGGTGCGCGTCGAAAATATAAGCATGGTCCTTTCCTAACTGTATTTCCGCGCGCTTCTTGATTTTTTGCAGTTGCCGCGCCCCAAGACGCACAGCGGCGCGAAATCGCCGCACCTCGCGCTCCAAATCGGCTTCGTCAATGCGCGCTCGATAGACGTAGCGCGTGCCGTCGTGCATGCGCAGTACACGTCCGACAACGATTCCTTCGGAAACACCCAGCCCTTTCCAGCGAATCTCCTCGAGAGGTTTCATCTATTTGAAGTTTCCTCTTGCAGTTCATCAAAACCGGAAAAGAACAGTTGCTCCATCGCCTTCATCGCCTCTTGCTCGTCATCACCTTCAGCCAGAGCGCGCAGTTCGGTTCCGCGACTAGCTGCAAGCATCAAGACACTGAGAATCGACTTCGCATCGGCTTTGGCACTGCCGTCCACCCGTTGCAGAAGCAATTTGCTCCGAAAGCTGCTGGCAACGTGCACAAGTTTTGCTGCCGCACGAGCGTGCAGGCCCAATCGACCCTTTACCGTGAGCGTTTTCTCAACCATCTCAATCGCCGGCGATCTTTGCGGCCGGTAATAGCAGATCGCCGGCAAGATAGATCCCCTGCCGGCCCTGCTCGCAAACCCATCTTGCCGTTTCACTGAGTTTCTGCTGCCCCGATTGACTCGCCAACTTGATAACCATGGGCAGGTTGACGCCAGTCGCCACTTCCACTTTGCCTTCTTCCAAAAACATCGAAGCGATGTTCGTGGGGGTTCCTCCAAACATGTCCGTAAGCAGCAACACGCCATTACCTTGCGAGACCCTGGCAATCGCCCTTTGCACCTCGTCGCGGGCCGCATCAACATCGTCATGCCAACCGATGGAAACTGCGGTGATATACGAGATGGGACCAACGATCATCTCCGCCGCCGCCAACAACTCCCCGGCAAGTTGTCCATGAGTGACTATTACGCCCGCCACTTTGGTCGTTTGTTCGCCGGTATCAGCTTGCTGTGGATTGTTACTCATCTGCTCGCTCCTGAAGTGTGGGGAAATATGAAGCTCAGTGATTTGTTTTGCGCACGTCGCGATGAGTCGCACGAGCGTCAAATCCGGATCGCCGCAACCGGCGGGCCAGCAGATTCGCGATCATAACCGAACGATGCCTTCCCCCAGTACAGCCGATTCCCACCCTCACATAGGATTTTCCCTCGCGTTTGTAAAGGGGCAGGAGGTAGCCGAGAAGATCACAAAACCGCGTCAGAGTTTCATCAACTTCCGGCTGAGCGCGAAGATATTTAACAACACGCGGATCGTGGCCTGAAAGCCGCTTCAGCTCCGGAACAAAGTGGGGATTCGGCAAATGGCGCACGTCAAACAACAGCTCGAGATCACCTGGGTTGCCGTATTTATGGCCAAAACTCAGAACCTGGACGCGCATCGGTCCGCCTTTACGGTCGGGGCTAAAACGCTCGAGTAGCAATGCTCGCAACGTGTGCACGGTATGTTCGGAAGTATCGATAATCTGATCAGCCACGGCGCGAATTCTGGCCATTGCTTTTCTTTCGCTGCGGATGGCCTTAAGTAGGCCCTGACCTTTGTCGGCTGGATGGGGCCGGCGCGTTTCGCTGAACCGCTGCTGCAATACATCGTCTGATGCTTCCAGAAAAAGCACAAACACTCGAAGGCCGCTTTCCTGCAGGGCCGCCAACTGCTTTCTGAAGCCCGCGAGAAAACCGCGCTCCCTGATGTCAATAACTAGCGCCGCCCGTTCAATTCTCTTCTCCTCCTCTCCTCCTTGCACTAACCTTGCAAACGTTTCGAGCATTGTAATCGGCAGGTTGTCAACGCAGAAGTATCCCAAATCTTCGAAGGCGTTGGTTGCGGAAGACATGCCTGAGCCGCTAAGACCAGTGATAATAACAATGTCTGGTCCTGCATCGTCCGTTTGCGATGGTCGCTTCGTTTCCCCCACCATAAGGAGAGGCTAGCCTTCTCGTTAGTTTACTACGGGCGCGGAATAAATTGATCGCTGGATAAGCGGGTTGGTAGTAGCTCAGGAGCTGTGAAAGAATTGCTTGAGCGTGTCTGAATTACATTTACAGAAGCTTTCCTTCGTGCTGTTCGTGTGATTTGGTGGATCGACCTTTTGCCGACATAATGTGATCCACTAAAATACACCAAAAACACTACAATAAATGTCAGGGCTCAAGCAGGCCAAAGTTTCCATCTTTACGACGATAGAGCACCGCCAGGCGGTCAGTGTCAGCATCACGAAAAACTATGAATTGATTAGTTTCAGCGGCTAACTGAAGCGCCGCTTCTTCTGCGGTCATTGGCTTCACCAGGTAGCGGCGGGCAGCAATTATGCGCGGCGGCCGAGGAGTAGCCTCCAGATGGCCGTCCGGCTGCGGTGCCACAGCAGCGGTCGGCATCGCGCCCTGTTTGCGCTCAATGATCTTCTGTTTCAGCTTGAGTGCTTGCTTCTCTATCTTGGCAATAGCGCGGGTCAACGCCATGTACATGTCGGCATTGATGTCTTTGGCGGTAAGCGTATGATCCCGCCAATGAACTATCAGCTCACCAATGTGACGGTTTTTTTCCACATCGATAATCACATGCGTCGAGGCTGTTGAATCATTAAAAATGTGTGCCAGTTTTTTAAAATGTTCCTCGACGTGCAGGCGTATGGCGGGGGAGACTTCAACGTGACGACCCGTGTATTCGAATCTCATGCCTGAATCCCTCCTCGTTCGGAATAGATATGCTGCCGCATAGCCGACTCCAGGTTGCCTGGATCTTCAAAGTTCAGACGCGGTTGGTAAGCTCCGGGGTTTCGTTGCCGTGCAACTGGCGGGCCTATACCACAGCACGACGTTCGCGCGATCCGGGGATATGCATTTGATCGCGATATTTCGCGACCGTTCGGCGCGATAACTTGATTCCGTCCTTCGCTAGAATTTTAACCACCTGATCGTCAGTTATCGGACTATGTGAATCCTCGTCTTCAATCAGCTTTTTTATCTTTAACTTGATAATCCGCGTAGAAATCTCTTCGCCTTCTTCGTTAAGCATTCCCTCGGTGAAAAAGCGGCGCAACTCAATCACCCCCTGAGGCGTGTGCGCGTACTTACGGTTGACCACGCGCGAGACCGTCGATAGATGCATGCCGATGTCTTCGGCAATGTCTTTTAACATCATCGGCTTGATAAACTCGACTCCCTTATCCAGAAACTCTTTCTGGCGGTGCACGATCGATTCCACGACTTTGTAGATTGTCTGGCGCCGGTGTTCGATATTGCGCAGCAGATCAACCGCTGAACGCATCTTCTCGCGGATGAAACTCTTCGTTTCATTGTTCACGCCACCCTGATTAAGCATCTGCTGGTATTGCTGGCTTATTCTCAAACGGGGGCTGCCATCGTCGGCAAAATAGATCACATACTCATCATCAGCTTCATCCAGCTTCTCGATGTAGATCTCGGGAGTAATCAGCACTGGCTCTTCTGACGAGTAGCGCCGGCCAGGATAGGGATCAAGCGTGCGAATGAATTGTAGCTCCGCCAGCAGCGCATCAACGTCAACACCGATCTGTTTAGACAGATTCGGCAGCTTATGTTGTTGCAAGTCAGGAAGGTGCTCTCCAATCAATCGTGCTGCAAGGCGATCGCCTTCGCCTCGAACATCTAATTGCACCAACAGACACTCCCTGACATCACGCGCACCGCAGCCAATTGGATCCAGCCGCATAACTGCCTGCCGGGCCTGCTCCACAGTCTCTTCAGACCAGCTCCCCATCCCGGCAATCTCTTCATTGGTCGCATTTAGTCGCCCGTCAGCGTCAAGATTGCCAATTACACAGATTGCCGCATCACAGACCTTGCCCTCGACAGGACTCATATGGAGCTGCCACTCCAGGTGATCGGCAAGAGACGGAGGCCTCGTTAGAAACTGTTCGAAGGTGGGGGCGTCTTCTTTGTATTCAATTTCCTGGGTTTTGTAGCCGGGATCGAGATATTCTTGAAACTCACGCCCGAAATCGATCTCCTCGAAGGGATCGCGTGTAGCATCCTCGCCTACGATCTCTTCGCCAATGGAATCCTCACTCGGATCGGTCCCCAGTCCCTCGCCACCCTCCCCGTCGCCCTCAGCGAGCGTGGCAGTTGCCATTTCGGCATCACCAGTGCCGTTTGAGGAAGGACTGCCCGGCTCGGGTTCGGCAGCTTCAATCTGCGGCTCAGCTGTGGTCGGATCGCCATTCGCCAGGTGGTCAAGAATTTTCTCAGCCAGTTCACGCGCCTCTTCCTGCGTGGGCACCTCTTCGAGGACAGGGTTCTCCAGCAACTGCTGCTGAATCAAATCACTCAATTCGAGTGTCGTCATCTGCAGCATCTCTATCCGCTGACGCAACTGCGGCGTCAGCACGAGGCGTTGTGAGAGGCTGGTAGTGAGCTTAAGGGACATCGGCCCAGTTAATCGTTTCTTTGATTCTTAATTTGCGCCTGAATGCGCAGGAGGATTATAACCGATTCCGGCGGTTTGCGCGCCTGCCTTCTTACATCCTGAACTTTTCACCCAGATAAAGGCGTCTAACTTCCGGGTCTTCAGTTAGCTCCGCAGGAACGCCCGAGCGAAAGATGCGTCCTTCAGCCATTATGTACGCGCGGTCTGTTACGCCCAGGGTTTCGCGGACGTTGTGATCGGTAACCAAAATTCCAATGCTTCGGTTGCGCAAGTAAAGGATGACGTTTTGTATATCATCAACGGCCTTTGGATCAATACCGGCAAAGGGTTCGTCGAGCAGAATGTATTGTGGTTCGGTTGCAATTGCACGGGCTATCTCCGTTCTCCTTCTCTCACCTCCGGAGAGTGCATCGCCGCGAGTGTTCCGAACCTGCTCGATACCAAATTCCGTCAACAATTCCTCGAGCCGTGTGAGTCGTTCGCGCCGGCGCAGACCCATGGTCTCGAGCACGGCTAAGATATTTTCGGTCGCAGTCATCTTCCGAAACACGGAAGGTTCCTGAGGAAGATAGCCAAGGCCCAGCCGTGCCCGCAGATACATTGGGAGATTTGTTACATCCCGTCCCGCAAGCCGAACTGTTCCTGAGGTCGGCTGCTCGAGACCTACTATCATGTAGAACGTGGTGGTTTTGCCAGCCCCGTTTGCCCCCAGTAGACCGACAACTTCACCCTTTTCGACGTGAAGGTTGACATTATCCACCACGCGTCGTTTTCCATACGACTTAACCAGGTGTACCGCCGCAAGCGCCGTTCCTGATGGCGACTCCTCGTCAAGTCGCTCCTGGGAAAAGGTGTCGCTGCCGGAGAACAATTCCGACTGATTCTCCACAATTTCGACATCTGCGGTCTGAGTGCTCATAACCTACGGTTTTCTCACCTTGTGAACCGAGCGCACGCGGCCGGCCGATTGTGGTCCACGCGCATCGTCCGCCGTCACTCTACCTTCTCGAATGTATAGGGTCAATCGACCGCCTTCGGTGCTCCCCTGCGCGACGTCTTCTACGCGCGCCGGGTTGCCTTTAAGCACTGCCACTTCATCGATGGTTGTATATTGCACCCAATCGCCGGTGCCTTTTCTGTTGGGCTGGATCAATACTACATTTCTCTGTGCTATTGTCTTCTCAACCTCTTTCGAATCCTTGAACAGATAGACGTTGGCCACTCCGCTGGTGATCCGGTCGCTGCCCTGTCTGATGTCGACGTTACCTTCATAATGCAAGCTATTGTTAGGATCCGAATAAAGTAGAGAATCGGCGGACGCAAACACCGGGAGCGAGCCTTCACCCTGGTTTCGACGCTTCACATTGTAGACGGCGCTTTGAACTCGCCCACTGCCTTCCATCCTGCGATCTTTAATGTAAATTGTGAGTCGGTCGGCACGCACGAAGTTGTCATCCTGCCAGGCTCTGGCATTACCAATGTAGATTGCTACCTCACTATCGTGATGAAACTCGCCCCTTTCGCTCGTTATATAGACTGGACTCTTCACTTTTGTAAAAGGCGTGGCGCCGCCTGTTTGCTCCTGGCTGTAATAAGTAGTGGCGGTTTTGCCGCGGCTGTAGGAGACATGATTGTTCAAGTCAGAATCCAGCTCGAGTGCTTTTGTGCGAGCCCGGGAATCCCAAACGGTGGGCTCGCCCCCGCGTAAGCGCACGATATTCTCGGCGGCAATATATGAAACATTGGCAGCGATACCATTACGGTCAGCCTCATTAAACTTCGCCTCGCCCTGGGCGTCGGCCCGCTCCAGGTCTTGAGTGTCTTTAACGAAAGCCGCAGAGATCTTCTGCGACGTCATGGTCCTTGTGCCGCGATTCAGATTGGGCTGCATAGGTTCGATGACGATTTTAGCGCCACCCGTCGCCGTGAAGTTGCGAGCCAGATTCCCGGATTCATAGAATTCGCAATCAAACCGCGGCGCAGTGAGTGTTTTCTTATCCGAAGTCGCGCCTCGCACGACTGGCTCTATGAACAATTCCGCATTCCCCACGGCCTCGGCCTTCTCCACGTCTCGGCCGCTAATTCGCCAGCTGAGCTTTATTAAATCGGCAGTCAAACGCTTATTCGCTGCGCGTGGATCCTGGGCTTTCGATCTAGGCGCTGCAAGCATCATAACCGTACGGCCCTCCGTCCGCATCTCCTTTAGCAAACTGCGGTCGGCCTGCGCTGCAAACTTCACCTCCAGCAGGCTGGCGCCAGTCAGCATCATCTGAGCATCTGCATCGAGACTTTGCGCACGCGTGTCCTGCATTGCCACGGCACGCTCCAACCTCTGGTCATTATCCAGGAAAAAGTCCATGTCAATGGCGTGAACTTCCGCCGCACGTCCCTCCTCCATTGACCGCAGGTAGGCATTACCACGCACCTCGAGCTTCTGTAACCGCTTCTCCTGGTTAAGAAGCGCAAACAAATTGTCGCCGCTCATGATGTCGCGCTCCTGCTCGGCAGTGACACCGCCAGAAAACGAGAGCTTCAGCTGGGCCCGTTCAAACAGGGCGTGGGCAGAATGAATTAGTACTGGTTTTGAGCGCGCGGAGGCATGTGCCTGCTTACTCTCCAGCGCTGCGGGTGCGACGATCAGTTCGACATCCTTCTTTAACTCGAGCTTCTGATTCTTTGCCTCCAAAACGGCCCCCGTCGCTTTGCCAGAGACGTTTTCTCGATCGAAGGACAGGAAAGCATCGGTCTGGGCTATTTCACTCTTCCGATCAAATACGATCGATTCGGTATTTACTTTCAGACCGTCCTTGGTCTGGACTTTGACGTTACCTACGAAAGATATTGTTGACGTTTCAGGATTGTAGATTGCACGGTTGGCTGCGATGTGGTCCGGAGTATCACCTTCGGGAGGATAGACAGCGAGGTCGACGTTCTCCATCTCGTGATGATTGTCGGAAAACGTGGTGTCGCGAGTAGCCTTAACCAGAAGTAAAAGACTACCGTCCGGCCGCGTCATCCTCTGCTCATAGCCGTCGATTACGCCCGTGACTTCTTTCGAGAGCTCCGGCGCTTCTGACCTTAATCTGAATGGCTTGTTATTTCGTGAACGATAGTAGGAGATGGCGACAAAACCGACGCCTGAAATAAGTATCGCGAGCGCAATAATGCGCGCCACGAGAGGAAATCGCGCGCGCAACCCAATGGCGATAGCTCGTCTCTTCGTTATTGCTTGCATTCTTGGTCAGTAGTCAGTTGTTACTTGTCTGTTGGTAGCTGTCGGTTGTCGGTATTCAGTCATTAGGATCATTAGTTAGTTTAATTGGTGTTGAACAAATAACCGCTGGCATCCCCCTCGTGACCGCCAGCCTTTGACGAACAAAGATGACACAACTGAGAACTAGTAACAACTGACTACCCACTAACGAGTACGCCAAAACATTCTCGGTAAATTGAGTATCCTTCCGTTTGTTCGAATAACATCAAGTGGCGCTTAGGGTCTTCTTCACCCCGTCAGGGGTCGCATGTTTATAGCACGCCCGCCCAATTCCCTCCGGCGCCCGTTCGGAGGAGCGGAAATTCATGCATCGCGTTTCTGTCTAGAAGCCTTCCGCTCCTCCGAACGGCGCTGGACGGTTGTGAGCTGGGGCACTATAAACGCTATATATGAAAGGGCGCCCCATCGGTGGTAGCTTGCAGTTGTTCTAACGACTCCAAGTGAAACCGGAAGGAGAGCCCTATGAGAACATATTATGTTGGCATGGATGTGCATTCTGCAAGCATTGTGATAATGGTCCTGAATGGAGCTGGCAAAGTCGTGATGGAAACGATCGTCGAGACCGGCGCCGAGAGGGTGCGCGACTTTATTAAGCAGCTGCGCGGCAAAGTGTATGTAACGTTCGAAGAAGGCACCCAGGCGAGTTGGCTCTATGACGTGTTGCGACCTTTAGTCACGGAAGTGGTGGTCTGTGATCCGCGGCAGAACAAGTTACTGGCGGTGGGCAATAAAGGTGATCGCATAGACGCCCGGAAACTGGCGGAGCTGTTGCGGAATGGCTCATTGCGCCCAGTCTATCATGGGGACCAGGGGGTGCGGACCTTGAAAGAACTGGTGCGCAATTACGAGTGCCTGGTATCGGACACGGTGCGCGTAATGAACCGGCTCAAGGCAATCTTTCGGGGACGGGCAATCGCCTGCGCGGGGCATGATGTTTATCGCCATGATCGCCGGGCCCAGTGGCTGGCAAAACTGAGAGAACGGGGCGTAAAGGAGCGGGCGAGCTGCTTATATGAGGAGTTACGAGCACTGAAAGCGCTGCGTCATAAAGCGAAGCTTCTGATGCTAAAAGAGGCGCGCCGCCATCCAGCGTATCAATTGCTCAATAGCATCCCGCTGTTGGGGCCGGTGAGTGTGGCAGAGATTATTGCGGTCGTGGGAACGCCACATCGTTTCCGCAGCAAAAGACAATTCTGGACCTATGTCGGGTTGGCCGTGGTGACCCGGACGAGCGCCGAATATGTGTTGGTCAATGGCATCGTGCGCCGTAGTTCGCGGCCAGTGGCCACGCGCGGTTTGAACCGCAACCACAATCACCTGCTGAAGAGAGTTTTCAAGGGTGCGGCTAGCAGCGCTTGTTACAGCGGGCCCTTCAAGCCGGCCTACGATGAACGCCTGGCGCAGGGAATGGACCCCAGTCTGGCGCGGCTAACAGTCGCCCGGAAATTGGCAGCGACGACCTTAACAGTTTGGAAATGTGGTGAGAAATTTGCGCTGGAAAGGATGAAACAGCAAGTGGCTTAAGACAGTAGTTTCAGCGACCCCGGATGGCTCTGGCAACTGCTGCCGCACGCCGCTAGCTAACCGTTAATGCTTTGTGCAATGACACGGGTTCGTGGGTGAGTATCAAGGGGCATGATGTCCCAGGCAATGACTACTGAGGACCGGTATAAACTGTATGCCCCCACGCATAACCAGAAATAGTCATAGGCCCAGCTCGCTGAGCTGAGAGTCTCAAATAGAACCATGGTTGGCAGCTTAGTTCTGACCACGTTAACGGCTATCAAGTCGAGGCCAAAACAAAGCAAGAAAACGGTCAATAAGAGGAGTGCTAACCAGCTTGTGCAGCTTCGGGAGTGTTGAGTGGTTTGGCTGCTCGCTAAAATGATACTTGAATTCTTTCAGCTAAGATGAGTGACTCGGCAACCAGGAGTGGTAACGGTAGTTGAACTACTTCGGTAGTGTTGAGTGGCTAGCTGCAGAGAAATAAATTAGCCGGCGGCCAGCTAGGGAGAAGTTTTTTCTTGACAGCCCTTTCATAGAACGCCGGGGTCACTATCAGTACTACGGTATCCGGAGCAACTACGCCTACCTGCATGCGTACTATCAGCAGGTGCAACGGGCGTGGCGGAGTTGGCTGGCTCGTCGAGGCGGCACGCGGCGGCTGACGCGGCACCGCTTTGCCGAG
>DATEUF010000253.1:0-57937 GCA_035283325.1 Pyrinomonadaceae bacterium
TTCCATTGGCCTCATCCGAGTTTTTGCCCAGCCCGCAACTTAGCGCTGCGTGCTCTCGGGTTCTCCTTTAGTTCATTTATGCTGGGAACGATCGGGCGCTTTGTTAACACTTCTATGGCCCGCCGGGCGCCACAGGAGCAGATCGCAAGTCGGGGCGAACACTGACAATAGCCTGAGAGCCGTCGCAGTTCCCGCTTGATCGTTCGATCTTCAAGCGAATGGAAGCTAATGGCAACAAAGCGGCCGGCGGGCTGCAATAGGTCGACGGCTGATTCTACGAACCGGTCGAGGCCTTCCAGTTCGTGGTTCACCGCAATGCGCAGCGCCTGAAAGGTGCGGGTTGCCGGATGAATGGGTCCTTTGCGCTTCTTGCCCGCAGCGCGCGCTGCTAGATCAGCCAATTCCCTTGTGGTGACAATCGGCTTGCCTTCGTCTCGATGTTCCACGATCCAGCGAGCGATGCGGCGCGAGTTTCGCTCCTCTCCGTACTCGTAGAGAATCCTGGCAATCTCATGCTCTGGCAGACGCTCAAGTAGTTGCGCCGCTGTCTCCGCACCGCTTTCAGGGTCCATCCGCATGTCCAGAGGAGCGTCAAACCGAAAACTAAAACCGCGCTGAGGAGAATCAAGCTGTAGCGATGAAACACCGAAGTCTACGATTACGCCGGCGGCTGCCTTCTCTTCAGCATCATGAAGAACACGTGCGATATCTCGAAAATCTGCGTGCACCGGACGAAAGCGTTTCCGAAATGATGCCAGGCGCTGGCTTGCGTAACGCAGCGCTTCAGGGTCGCGGTCAATGCCGATCACGCGAGTCTCATTGGAAAAGCTCAGCAATAGTTCGCTGTGCCCACCCAAACCCACCGTGCAATCAACAAAAAGACCTCCTCGCTCGGGCGCGAGGAACTGTATTGTCTCCTCAGTCAGCACGGGGCGATGGGGCGCGCCCATGCCCCCCAAAGGCGCAGCCATCACCACCGCCCCGTGATCTCGTTCAAAGAACTAACTAGCCAGTGAGGGAGAACTCTCTTAACGCACGTGACAAGTGATAAGTGGTGAGTGATGAGTGATAAGTGATGAGTAGAAGCCAAGGGTGGGCTGGGCTCGGTAACATGGTTGCTCGAATGAAAAACCCCTCGACACATCACTCATCACATCCCTCACCACTCAGCACTCAGCACTCACCACCCCACGACCCTCAAATACCCAATCTCGCCATCGCTGCCTCGTCTTCCTCAGTATAGGGCTCGGAAAGTAAACGTTGTTTGAAGGCATCCAATTCCCAGACTTCCAAATGCGTTAGATATCCGAGTACGGCGACGTCCCCAGTTACACCGGCACTCTTCCGCAACAAGGGATGAATTAACAAACGACCCTGACCATCGATTGTGGCCTGCTGCCCGTAATAATTGGTTCTGTCAAGGAACTTGCGTCGGGCCGGATCCATTGTCGGCAAGAGCGAAAGTCTTTTTTCAATTGACTCCCACTCCGGCAGCGGGTAAATGCGAACGTTATCGCCGGTGAGACTGGTTATATAGAATTCGCTGCCATGCTTTTCTTCGATCAGGCGGCGAAACGGAGTCGGCACCTTAAGCCGACCCTTGGCGTCAATCCGGGCCGTGTAATTTCCTCGCAGCATGACTTTCGGGCACTGGCTGGAGCGATTTTCGGGTGGCCGCTAGGAAAAGATTTGCTGATCGGTTGCTTCGCTACGAGGTTGGACCCACTTCCGACCACTTTCGACCACCCGACGCCGGATAGTACGCTTGCCCTATCTTCGTGTCAATAGAAAATTTGGCAGTACTTGGCTTTTTCCCTTACCGCGGCTCGAGCGCGTGCAACTTCTGTTCGCCTCTTGTTGCCCCGACTCAATATGCTTAGTCGGTAGGCAAGGCCAGGGTCATGATGTATATTCGCCCAACGCTATCGGCCCACAATTTGTTTATTGAGTAGCAGCTTGATGGAGCTCATGTTTGGAGGACTCGCCGGTCTTCTGCTCTTTGGCTTGTTGGCAGCAGGAGCGAATGTGATTGGCGGCTTCCTACTTATCAAGTCCGGGGCTCACCGGTTTGGCGAACGGTTTCTTAAATACCTCGTTGCCTTGGGCGCCGGCTTTATGTTGGCAGCAATCTTTATCGAGATTCTTCCAGTGACCATTGGCATCTGGATGGAGAATCAGCAAGGCACTGGAGCCGCAAAGGCCGTTTTGGGACCCATGACTCTATTGCTTGCCGGCTACTTGCTGGTTCAACTCTTCGAACACACTATTGCACCTCATTTTCACTTTGGAGAGGAAACCCACCCCGAGTCGTTCATGCGACCTTCAGCAGCCTACACCGCGGTCGGTGGACTATGGATCCATACTTTCTTTGACGGTGTATCGATCGCCGCCGCCTTTCTGGTTGACTTCAGAGCAGGCCTCCTGGTGTTCATAGCCATCTTGCTCCACAAAATGCCTGAGGGGTTTACTGTAGCCTCGATAATGCTGGCTTCAGGTCGTTCGACCACCAAGGCGCTGATTGCCACTACAGCTATTGGCGCAGCGACTCTTGCTGGTGTGGCTGGTGTGGCTTTTCTCCAAGCTCGAATCCACTCAGCGATACGCTATGCCCTTCCCTTCGCAGCCGGCGTCACTCTTTACGTGGCGGCCAGCGACCTCATTCCGGAAGTGAATCATAAGGAAGAAAGAAACCCCACGGTCTCAATTGTCGTTTTTGGAGGCGTAGCTCTGTTTTATCTGCTGCATAGGTTAATTGAGCCATGAAGTCTACCTTCCCCGCACTGATGTTACTTAGAAACTGAAACAGAAAAATGCAATTGCGCCTACATCTCAATTCGCTACTTCGTAGTCGAGCGGCTGCTACTCTGGTAATGCCTTTGTTGCTTGCGGCCGCAGTCTCGACGAAGGCGCAAACTGCTAAGTCGCCAATTCCACTACCGGAACCGTTCACGCCGATTGTTGATTACGCCAAGGTCATTGATCCCGAAACCAAAAGCCGTTTGGAATCGATCTATCTAAATCTCAAACAACGTGCCGATATCGAATACGCTGTAGTTACGGTCCCTAGCACCGGAGAGCAGGACATTTTTGACTATTCTCTGGCCGTCGCTCGTGGTTGGGGAATAGGATCAAAGGAAGGTGAGCGTAACGGATTTCTTTTACTGGTCGCGATTAACGATCGCAAGTATTTCACGCAAGTAAGCGATCATCTCGAGGGCGATCTGCCCGATGGACTGGTGGGCCAGATTCAGCGTGAGCGCCTGGTGCCTAAGTTCAGGCAAGGAAATTTCAGCGCCGGAATCTTTGACACCATTCAAACTTATGTGGCCACGTTAGCGGAAAAGCGCGGGTTCACAGTTGAGGGCATCGACCAAAGATACGCTTACCGCGGCACGACCCGGGAGTCCGGCACTCCCAAAGGGGGATTTCCGGCTGGGTGCTGCACTATTTTGGTGATTCTTTTTATTGTCATTTTGGTTCTTTCTTCCTCGAGTCGCCGTGGAGGTGGTGGTCGTGGTGGCGGCCCTGGCAGTGGCCTGCAATGGTTTTTACTGGGCAGTTTGTTGAGCAATCTCGCAAGCAGCAGCGGAGGCCGTTCCAGCAGCGGCTGGGGTGGCGGCGGCTTCGGCGGGGGCGGATTCGGCGGAGGTGGCGGCGGTTTTGGCGGAGGCTTTGGCGGTGGCGGAGGCTTTGGCGGCGGTGGCTCGGGAGGCAGTTGGTAATATCTGGCGTAACCTCTGCAACCGCCCTGCGGGAGACGCACATCACCGAATTCTGATAGCATTGTCGCAATCTGAATGGTCAAAAGAATAGTCCAGGAAGCGCTGAGCAGTCTGGTTCAGGACCTGCAGGCCACGCACGGAGATAACTTAGCCTCTGTTGTGCTCTACGGCTCTGCTGCGGCCGGCGATCACATTGAACTGCGTTCTGATTACAATCTGCTCATCGCACTCAACCGCATTACTCCAGATGACTTGCGCCAGGCGCAGGCGCCAATGCGCGAATGGCAGCGATTGGGCCATCCCCTTCCTGTCTACTTCACCGTCGAGGAACTATCAGATGCAGCCGACGTATTCCCCATTGAGTTTCATCAAATGGCTAAAGCGCGCGTAGTACTTCATGGGAGGGATCCGTTTGAAATCGCAAAACTTTCCGACCACAACCTGCGTCATCAAGCAGAATATGAATTACGAAGTAAACTGATTCAACTGCGCCGCCTTTATATTCCAGCGTCTAATTCTATTGAGAAGTTAGACGATCTGATGAGCGACAGCCTGGCCAGCTTTGCGGCCCTGTTTCGGGCAGTGCTGATTCTTAATGGAAAGGATGCTCCGGTGGCGAAACCGGATTGCGTGCGCGCTACCGTACAATTGCTGCACCTGAATCCGGAGCCCTTCGAAAAGATCTTTCAATTGCGCGCAACCGGCCAGCGACCGGCCACAGAGAGAGAAGCCAACGATCTGTTTGCCTCTTACATGAACGAAGTCGAGCGCGTAATAGAGTCGGTCGATGAGATGAATTTGAAAGATGGTCAACCAACTTTAGCAAAGGACGCCCCTGACACGGCATGAACAATTTGAGGAGATCGAAAATGATGGGAAGAAGAATCGCGCTACTTTCATTGGCCCTTTTTGTCACAGTCGCAGCCAGTGGCTGCGGCTATAATACGCTTACAATCAAGCAGCAGAACGTCAAAGGCAAGTGGGCCAATGTGGAGACGCAACTTCAGCGCCGGGCTGACCTGCTCGCAAACTTGATCGAAACTGCCAAACTGGCCGGCGTGCAGGAGCAGGAGGTCTTTGGCACTATTGCCCGGGCGCGGTCAGAACTGTTGAATGCCACTCGCCAGCCACCTCAGGGAGAAGGAGGTGACAAAACACCCGAGCAGAAGCAAGCTGTGATTGATGCAGCCAACAGCTTTGGCGGGACCATCGGTCGTCTGTTGGTCTTGCAGGAACAGTATCCGCAACTGAAGTCAAACGAAAACTTTCTAAAGGCCCAGGATGAGGTAGCGGGCACTGAGAACCGGATTGCCACCGCGCGCAAGGATTACAACGAAGCCACGCAGGATTACAACACTACGCGAGCCCGGTTTCCTACTGTGATTTCCGCGAAACTATTCGGGTTTAAAGAAGAGCCCTACTTCAAGGCGCAGGAGGGAGCCACGGAAGTTCCCCGGATTGATGCCAACACACTCAGACAAAACCAGAACAGCGCGACAAAATAGGTCATTAATTCGATCCACGAACCCACGAAATCCCACTAAGCAAGTATCCAGTGTGATTTCGTGGGTCGATTTTCGCGCTCAGTATCCTTCCAGAAGGTCTCGTCAAAAACCTCTTGAACTGCACATGGCGCAGTGATCGCAGGGCTTGCCGCTCGGGTCAATGCTGCACTGTTTTTCCTGCTGAAAATAGTCTACCAACTCGGCGACAGTTGCCTCTTCGACGCCAAACCTTTCCTGACTGGGATGGTCGATGGTGCCGTTAACACCTGCCAGCCAGGGTGAATGGGTGCTGAGAGCGGGATTTGTCTCGCCGCTGGTTGGAGCGCGCACTCTGCTTTCGATCTGAGTCAGACGCCGTTGAAACTCTCCCAGACTTTCGCGCAGCGCCGCCAATTCCGAGGCCAGATCAGCTCCATCATAAGCCGGGCGCTTTTCAGTCGGCGTCACGCGTGCTAAACGCCGCGCGATGCGTTCGGCAACCAATCGAGCCTGATCTGATTCACTGCTCATCCAGCGCTATTGTAGGACAGCCATTCCCGAAGTGTCATTGCCTGGGTGAAATTAAACAGGAGCAGGTGTGCCAGCCAGCTTTTCTAAAGCAGATCTATCCGATCGACTACGCCCACGATAGCGGAATCAATGGCTGCTCCCGACCGGCCCGTGGCTACGGTTGAAGCACTCCAGCCTTCCTGAACAACCAAAACCGTATCACCAACACCTGCGTCCACTGCATCCAGCGCCAAAAGAGTGTTTCCGCTCTCGTTCCCTTCCGGCGTGATCTGCTGACAAAGCATTATGCGCGCGTTTTCGTAACGCTCATTTTTCTTGGTAGCAACGATGTTTCCGATAACCCGGGCGAGAATCATGACAGCGAAAATCCGCGCAAGCTAACACCTTGCCTTATGGTGAACGAGTAACGTGCGAGTCGGAATCAACTATTGCAACGATCGTGCAGTCGGTTGGTGTGTCTTCTCGTTTGAAAGGAAAGCTCGCTTCCTTACCGCGACACCAGAAAACCAGCTCGCCAATGCCCGCACCCACCGAATCGATTGCCACCATCGGCTTGCCCTGTGGTTGCAGGTCTTTATTCAATGTCTGGACCACGAGCATTTTTCGGCCTTCGAGTGACTCGTTCTTGACTGTAGCCACAACCGTGCCAATGACGCGCGCTAGTTGCATGATTCGTGAATGGTAAATCGTAAATCGTGAATCGTGAATCGTAAATCGATTCACGATTTACTATTCACTAACCAGAGACATCCACTGTATCAATGACGCCAACAATGGCAGCATCGACGGGAGTATCCTTCATTCCCTGGGCGAGTCGCGCGCTGGAGCCGGCGACAACGAGCACGCGCTCATGGAATCCCGCGCCAACTGTATCAACTGCTACCACATAGCCGGTGGTGTCGGAGCCATCGACGTTAATGGGACGGACAATGAGCAACTTTTTGCCCTTGAGCCGTTCATCTTTCTGCGTGGAGACAACCGTACCTAAGATACGCGCAATGATCATGGCTACGAGCGCAAACCTACAGGAAGGTTTTCATCAACACTGCCATGCGGCCGCGGTATGACATGAACACTAACCAACTCACCAACGCGGCGCGCCGCCGCAGCCCCAGCATCTGTCGCCGCTTTGACGGCAGCAACATCGCCCCGGACGATCGCGGTTACAAATCCCGCTCCGATCTTTTCGTAGCCTACTAGCGTCACGTTTGCAGCCTTTACCATAGCGTCGGCCGCCTCAATCATTGCAACCAGGCCTTTTGTTTCAACCATGCCGAGTGCTTCTTGCATTCAAATGCTCCTGTAAAGGGGTGAATGGTAGATCGTAATGGGAGTCTGGAGTCTTGAGTCAAGAGTCTGGAGTCAGGACTCCGAAAGTTTTCGAGTAATAGTTATACATTAGGGTTAAGGGCTGAGAGTCTGGAGTCTTGAGTCTAGAGTCTGGAGTCAGGACTCCGAAAGTTTTCGAGTAATAGTTATACAATTAGAGTTAAAGGGACCTTAAGCTTTAGACTCCAGACTCCAGACTCTCGACTTCAGACACAAGTATACATTGAGTTAAAGTTCTTTACCTCCAGACTCTAGACTCCAGACTCTCGACTCTAGACTCTCAGTCACGACTGACTGCCTGGCTCAGCAGTTCCACCAGTTCCTCGCGAGTCAAGGAAATTTTGCTGGAGCCGTTGGTTTCGTTGCGGTAATTCGCCGGAGCGGGTCTGTCGCCTGTCGGGCATGTGAGACTGGTCTCGTGCAGATAGCCGCAAGCCTGGCAACGAGCATTTTCACCAAGATATCCCGCCGCTTCTCTTACATTAATCAACTTTTCAATTGCATCGGCAGGTAGGCTTCGCGAACCACCCAGAATGCGCGAGAGAATCGCGATGCGGGCAGTGTGTTCCAGTGTCTCCAGACGATCAAATGCTTGCCAAAGATCAGTGCCATATGCTACTGCGCCATGGTTGGCCATCAGCAACGCATTGTGATGCTTAACAAGAGGACGCATTGCCTCCGTCAGTTCATCTGTTGACGGAGTGCCATACGAAGCCAGCGGTACACAGCCCAGGGTCAGAATCACTTCCGAAAGAATGGGCTCATCGATTGGCAGCCCGGCGACGGCGAAGGCAGTGCCGTGGGGCGGATGCGCGTGACAGACGGCTTTTACGTCCGGACGCTCCCGGTAAATCAGAAGATGCATCGCAATCTCGCTCGAAGGAGTCTGCTTCGTCAAGGGCTTCCCAGCCGCATCGCAGAGAGAGAGCGAATCCTCCTTCATGCGACCTTTGCAAGTCATTGTCGGAGTACAAACAATGCGACCATTATCTAATCGCACACTGATGTTGCCGTCGGAAGAGACGACGTAGCTACGTTCATACATCAGCTCGCCTACGCGACAGATGTCACGCCGGGCAGTTTGCTCGTCCATTACGGAGGACCTCAAAGTTCGCGCTCATTTTGAGGCAAACGTTCAAAGTTTAGCCGGCCCCGGCCTCGAGTGACTGCGGTGACCTGTGGGCGCGCCAAAAAGTAGGACAGCGATTCGAGAGAAGTGGTTAGGTCCACCGTCTTCACTTTCACTCCTAGACGGCCGCTCAAAGACGCAGGAGCAAAATTCAGAACGGCTCTGATGCCGGCAGCCATGATTTGATTCAAGACTCTCTGCGCTGCACGAGCAGGAACTGCAATCACGGCAATATCTATCTCCTGTTCTTTTACCACGCGGTCAATCTTTTTTACATCAAAAACTTGAATCCCACTGGGACCAATCCGCTCGCCAATTTTTGCTACATCGTTGTCGAACAGAGCCACTACCATGAAATTTGACTTATCAAAGCCGTTGTAGTTTGCCAGTGCCGTGCCTAATCTGCCCGCGCCTATAATGCCGACGTGGTGAGGGCGGTCAAGCCCCAGGATATTGGTAATGTGCGCGCGCAAATCATCAACATAATAGCCAACTCCGCGCACGCCAAACTCTCCAAAGTAACCCAGGTCTTTTCTGATTTGGGCAGAGTTTAGATTAAATTGTTCGGCGAGGGCCTGCGAGGAAACTGTTCTGATTCCGGCGGCTGCAAGCGTATTTAGACAGCGAAGATAAATGCTCAAGCGGTTCGTAGTTAGTTCTGATATCTTCTCTGACTTCATTTGCAGGAAACCCAGGCAAGTATAGCCTCAATACGATGCTATTGGTAAGGCAGCGAACAAACGCGGGGCGTGGGATGACAAAGATAAGCACGCGTTGCCGACTACAGCCGCATCAACTACAATCCCCCGCGTCTAGCTGATGCAGATATGAATTTGTAGATTTTGAAATGATTGCTCACCTATCCGGCACTCTTCTTTCCAAACAAGCTACATCCGTGATCGTAGAGGTTGCCGGAGTGGGCTATGAAGTCAATATACCGCTGTCCACGTTTTATGATCTGGAAGAGCCGGGATCCAACGTGCAGTTGCGGATCTACACACACGTTCGCGAAGACGCTCTACAACTCTATGGATTCAAGACAGCTCGGGAGCGAGAACTTTTTCTGCGCTTGATTTCCGTCAGCGGCATTGGACCAAAACTGGGGATTACACTGTTGTCGGGGATGAGCGCAGACGAGATGATTGCTTCAATACGCACAAACAACCTCGCGCGCTTGACCTTGATTCCGGGCGTCGGCAGAAAAACCGCTGAGCGGCTGGTAATTGAATTGCGGGACAAAGTCGCTTCCCTTTCGTCTCCGGAGCTGGAAGAAGAATTGGGAGCTAAGCCCGGTACGGCACTTCCGCCGACAGAGGATGCGATACGTTCCGACGCCCTCTCGGCGCTCTTGAATCTCGGGTATCAGCGGAATTCTGCCGAGAAAGCCATCACCGCGGCAATAGGAGAAACAGTCGATCCGACAGTGGAGTCGATTCTTAGACACAGCTTACGGAAACTCGCGAAGGCATAATCGGGCAGACCGCAAGAGATTGGGAAGCAAAAATGGAAGCTAAACCAGCTCCGGCACGGGGAGCACCAATAAACGAAGATGAACGTCAGTTTGAGTCAACGGTCAGGCCGACGCGGCTCGCAGAATATATTGGCCAGCGTCAAGTAAAAGAGAACCTCAGAATCTATATGAAAGCGGCGTTGCGGCGCAGTGAAGCGCTCGATCACGTGCTGCTTACCGGCCCGCCGGGTCTCGGCAAAACAACCCTTGCCCACATCATCGCCAACGAGATGGGCGCTGAACTCCGCTCGACCGCAGGGCCCGCCATCGAGAAGGCCGGTGACATTGCAGCGCTGTTGACAAACCTGCAAGAAGGTGACGTGCTTTTCATAGACGAAATCCATCGCCTGCTGCCCGCACTGGAAGAGAAACTGTACCCGGCAATGGAAGATTATCAGCTCGATCTATTAATCGGGCAGGGCGCCGCCGCGCGCTCCATTAAACTCGGATTGCCAAAGTTCACGTTGGTGGGCGCCACTACCCGCGCCGGTTTGATCACAGCGCCTCTGCGAGGCCGCTTTGGCATCGTCTTCCATCTCGATTTTTATCCCCATGAAGACCTTGAGATAATCTGCAAACGATCGGCCGAAATCCTGGGTGTGGAAATTGATGAGGAGGGTGCACGCGAAATTGCTCGCCGCTCTCGTGGTACTCCGCGCATCGTAAACCGCTTGTTGCGGCGTGTACGCGACTATGCGGAAGTGGACTACGAGGGGAAGATTACGCGGCAAGTAGCTAATGATGCGCTTAACCGGATGGAAGTGGATACTTACGGGCTGGATGAAATGGACCGCAAGCTCCTGTTGACGATCATTGAAAAGTTCAATGGTGGTCCGGTCGGCCTCGGAACCATATCGGCCTCCATTCACGAGGAGAAAGACTCCATAGAAGAGATCATTGAACCGTATCTAATTCAAGTTGGCTTCCTCGACCGCACACCTCGTGGGCGGATGGCCACACGTCGCGCTTACAACCATTTCGGGATTAATCCTTCTTCTCACGTCAAGTCGACGCTGTTCGATTCACATTGAGAAATCTGATAGGGTCACATCAACGAGTTTTGCTGTAGAGGGGTTGCTAAAAGTTGAATGCGAAAGTTCGCCTCATTTTCCCGCCATTCTTTCGGCGTTCGTAATCGTGCTCCCTGGTTGAGCATGCTAAGCCATTCCTTGCATCAGTTTCACGAAAACGATCTGTTCACTTCGGCCGCCGCTATGAGTTATTTCGGCTTGATGGCTCTCTTTCCGGCCTTGCTGCTGATGTTGGCGCTGGGGAATCAAATTGCCGCTGCCACGCAATTGTTGACGCGTGCGGTCGAAGTTTACCCCGGTTCGGGACAGTTTCTCCGCGACACTATTCGCTCGCTGTCCTCCGTAGGTACAGGCATCATCATCACCTGTGTTGTGGTTGTACTGTGGGCGGGCTCCTGGGTGTTCTCGGTCATCGAGCGTGCGCTGAACCGTATCTGGCATGCCACGTCACGGACTTTCTGGCATGGACGCGCGTTGACGGTTGGCATGATTGGCATCGTAGGATTGTTGCTTTCGTCATCCGTGCTCATTACTTCGATCCTGGTTGCCATGAGAGACATGGCGGGACGACTCTCTCCGCGCCAGATCGAACGTTATCCGTTGCTACTCTCGGTCGGCAGCGTTTTCTGGCAAGGAGTTTTCGCGGCAGTAAGTTTTCTAATCACCATGGCTCTCTTCGTGCTGGTCTACCGTTTTATGCCGAAGGCAGAGGTAACTTTTCGAGATGCCTTGCCCGGTGCAGCTGTCGGTGGCGTCTTATGGGAAGTTGCAAAATACATCTTTGCCTGGACGCTAAGCTATTTCCACTATGATCAAATTTACGGCTCGGTGGGCGCCGTTGTGGCAGTGCTGACATGGAGTTATGTCTCGAGTCTAATTCTACTGTTCGGCGCCCAACTCACTGCCGTTTTTCATCACGAGCATCCGGCCTGAAGGCTCTTCCTTTCCATGCGTATTTCCGATTTTGACTACGAGCTGCCACCAGAGCTCATTGCTCAGCATCCGCTTACTAAGCGCGACGACGCACGGATGCTCGTTATAAACCGGAAAGACGAAACCTGGTTTGATTCTCGATTTCTCAAACTCCCAACATATCTTCAGGCCCACGACCTGCTGGTCATTAACAATACGCGCGTCTTTCGGGCACGTTTGCAAGGGAAACGTGAACCAACTGGTGGACGCGTCGAAGTATTGTTAGTTAGAGAAGTTGAACCCCTTCGCTGGCAAGCGCTCATTCGAACCGGACAGAGGCTGAAGCGTGGGGCGCGGCTGGAGTTTGGGGAAAAGTTGTTGCGCGCGGAAGTCGTGGACAACCCGGGCCAGGAATTACGCGAACTTAGGTTTGAATGTGAGGGCCCTTTGCGGGAACTCCTGGAGAAAATCGGCCAGGTGCCACTTCCTCCTTATATCAAACGGCCCGCAGGAATTGGCGAAGACGATAGCGCACGCTATCAAACGGTCTTTGCCCGCGAGACGGGGGCGATCGCGGCGCCTACGGCCGGACTCCATTTCACCCCCGCAGTGTTAGACGCCGTCCGTTCACGTTCAGTGGAGATCGCGGAAATCACGTTGCATGTAGGTTACGGGACCTTTGAGCCAGTACGCGTCGAGAATATTGAAGAACACAAGGTCGCTCCCGAGTCAATACACATAAGCGCTCAAGCCGCTCGCAGTATTAACGAAACTCGAAGTCGAGGCGGCAGAGTATTTGCTACCGGAACAACCACCACAAGGGCGCTGGAAAGTGCCGTTTCTGCGGATGGCATGATATGCTCACAACAGAAGGACGTATCCCTTACCATCATTCCCGGTCATCAATTTAGGATCGTTGACGCGCTAGTCACAAATTTTCATCTACCTTGTTCATCTCTGCTAATGCTGGTATGCGCCTTCGCCGGACGTGACCTGATTCTGAATGCTTACCGGCATGCCGTCCGCGTCGGGTATCGATTCTACAGTTATGGCGACTGCATGTTGATCATTTAGTATTTAGCGAATCGGAAACGAGGTGGTAAACTATCCGAACTTCCTGATCATCCCGGGTTGTTGAATACCAATGGCTGTACTTAAGAAAATTCGCTCACGACTGTGGTCACAATCCGAGACGGAACCTTATTCTCCGCCGCCCGAGCAAAATCTGCGAGGAGTTTCCGGATTTCGCTACGACATCCGGCCCCTGACCATATCGCAACTGGATGAATGTTGGCGGCTAGACCAGCGCTGTTTCGTAGACGGAGAAGCGTACAGCCGCGACACCTTTGAGTATCTATTAACTGCGCCCGAATCCGTCTCTTATCGCGCGGTCACGATAGGGGGAGCGATGGTCGGTTTTGTTATTGGACTGGTCGAACCTGACCACACGGGGCACGTTACTACCGTTGGTGTCGCGCCCGATCACCGGCGGCGGCACCTCGCCAAACGGCTGATGGCGGAGGTTGAGCAGGGTTTTCGCCGGCGGAGTGTAAGGTTGGTACGGCTCGAAGTAAGATCGTTAAATACTCCAGCCCAAAGACTCTACGAGACCCTCGGTTACTCGGTCACCCAACGTCTTCCCAAGTATTATTCGAATGGCGGCGATGGTTTGCTAATGCTGAAATCGTTAGATTGATCTCCGCCAGCGTCTTCAACCTTTCCGCAACTCGGTGAGCACCTGCTTAGCAACGGCCTTCAAAGTGTCGAAGACTCCTGCGCCGTTCGCCGCAACGGCCTCAATTACCGGCTCTCCTTTACGCTGCAGCTCCATCGTGAGGTCGTCGACCGGGATGATGTGTGGCAGATCCCGTTTGTTTAGCTGCAGCACGTAGGGAATCTTCATTAAGTTGTAACCCTGCGCCACCAGATTTTCCTCTAGATTGCGCAGCGACTCGACGTTTGCATCCATTCGCTCCTCTTGCGAATCGGCTACAAAAACTACGCCATCAACGCCCTTCAGAATCAGTTTACGGGAAGCGTCATAAAAGACCTGGCCGGGGACGGTGTAGAGGTGGAACCGCGTCTTGAACCCGCGGACCGTGCCCAGTTCCAGCGGCATAAAATCGAAGAACAACGTCCGGTCGGTCTCCGTGGCGAGACTTATAAGCTTCCCGCGCGCCTGCGGAGCTGTTGCGTCGAAGATGTGCTGTAGATTGGTCGTCTTTCCACAAAGGCCAGGGCCGTAGTAGACGATCTTACAGTTGATTTCCCTGGATGCGTAGTTGATAAAGGTCATAAGGCGCGCCCGTCAATTGAAAAGGCTATCAATGTCTTCGTCCGTAATTTCGGCGAAAGGCGAGTCAATGTCATCGTCCAATGGCTGAGTTATCTCGGTAATCATTGCCGCGATCTGTTGCGAAACCTGTTTGCTGCGGAGCTTCACTAGCCCCAGGCTCGAACGCTCATCGAAAACGACGACCAGTAGGAGCCGACCGATCACTGAAATGTGAATGCTTTCGCGTTCGCCCTCGTGCGAGAGCGTAGGGAACTCTTTTTCGCCGATAAGTTGTGCCATGCCGCCGGTGGCCGCGACGTTGCCGGCGGCCAGTGAGGCAAGGCTGGTGGTGTCAAGATTCCCCACTTCGCCTTGCACGGCGATCTCCTGCCCATCCTTGTCAACGAGAAAGACAACTCGAGCAGCGGCATCCATGCGCAGCCGAGCCAGCACAGCCTTAATCCGATGGAACTGTTGTTCACGGAGCAAGATTGGAGTGTCTGCCATCAATACAGCTCTCTTTGAAAGGATAAGGTGGGCAAGGAATCCGGGCGGGCGAGCAGCGACCACAACCGCGCAGTCAGAGTCCAGAAAGTCATTTCCTACGCGATTTTGTGCCTGGAGCGAGTAGGGGAAGAAACCCCTCCCATAATCAAAAAGACTGTAACACAGCCAACAATGACCTTCAAGTGTTTTCCTTTGTTTGCCGATCCTCCTCGAAGCGAGCTAAAGTGCAGTTAATTAAGGCTGCAAACTCCTTTCTCGCGTTGATTTACAAGCGAAGCTATGGTACCCTCCGGCGAGCTTCCAGCGTCTGCGGCAGCGTTGAAAGAAACGTGTCGTTTTCTACCCATGAGTAGTCCTCTAAGCAAAGGTTTGCGCAGATCACCTGCACGGTCCGCCGGGCGCCGGCCTACCCCTGCCGCGGTAAAGAGCCGCTCGCCCAAAGCTAAAAGCGACCGCGCCGACGCAACTCGTGCCGTGCCGGCTAAGTCGGCTGGCCGTAAGGTTTCGAGAACGCCCGCGGCGAAGAAATCCGCCAGTAAGACCTCAGCATCCCGCAAAGCAGCAGCGTCCAAAACCAAACCCGTCAAGAAGGCGGCTGTACGTCAGGTTGAGTCGCGGAAATCCACAGCGAGCCGGCAGAAGAGCATTGCCGTTCCGAGAGTCAAAAAGACTCAGAAGTTAGCGGCCCTCCGAGCTCGGCGCCCAGTAGCTGCTGCGCCCCCAGCTCCAAGACAACAAACGGTGGATGAATCAGCTGCGCTGAAAGCTTTTGAGCGGGCGCATAAGGAGTTTAGCCGGGGACGCTTTGGAGAAGCCCGCAATCAATTTCGTTTGCTTCTGGACAAGTATTCTCAGGTTTCTGAGGTCGCGGCTCGCGCCCGAACTTATCTGGCAATTGCTGAGTCTCGCCTGCGCACCGAAAGCATGCTGCCGCGCGACGCTGACTCACTCTACGATCGCGGCGTAATAGAACTGAACCGGGGAGAATACGTGGCCGCCCAGGAGATGTTTGAGCGGGCCCTGAAAAGGGAGCCGGAGGCGGCGCACATTCACTATGGGCTGGCAGCAACAAGGGCGCGTCTCGGGTCGATCGATTTGGCACTGCAGTCACTTGAACGAGCTCTCAATTTGCAACCAAACCTTCGGGTCCGAGCTCAACACGATCAGGATCTGACCTCCCTGCGTAATGATCCTGATTTTGACAAGCTAGTGTTTCAACCACGTCTGTAGATCTGCTCAGAGTTTCCCTCCTCGACCATTTCTGTTGTTTAAAACAACTTATCTTTTAGGTATGATTCCTGTTGTGCCGCGCCACTAGCAAGTTAGGGGATCCCATTTGCAGTTCTCCCTGGAAACCAATCCCGGTCTAAATCTCGTCGCTATCGGCGGCGGGACCGGGCTGTCCACACTTCTTTCAGGCTTAAAGCGCTTGGTTGGGAAACAACCGAACGGAGCCGCGTGGATCAAGAACCTGTCGGCGATCGTGACTGTCTCAGACGACGGTGGAAGTTCCGGAAGATTACGGCAGGAACTCCAGATGCTTCCCCCGGGCGACATTCGAAACTGCATGATCGCGCTTTCTGAAGACTCCACCCTACTGTCTCGATTGTTTCAGTACCGATTTCGCGGGCGCGGTGAACTTGGTGGACACAGTTTTGGAAATCTCTTTCTTGCTGCCCTGACTGAAGTAACAGGGGATTTCGTTGAAGCTGTCCGGCTCTCATCCGAGGTACTGGCCAGCAAGGGTCAAATTTATCCGGCAACAATAAGTGATGTCCGGCTGGTAGCTGAATTGGAGGATGGCACAGTGGTGCGCGGCGAGACGCAGATTAGCGCCTCGCGCTCGCCGATTCGTTCTTTGCGCCTCGAGCCAGAGCAATGTCTGCCTCTGCCCGGTACGCTAAAGGCGATACGCTCCGCCGATGTGATCACAGTAGGCCCCGGTTCGCTCTACACGAGCATCCTGCCAAATCTTCTGGTGGCCCGTGTCGCGAAAGCGATTGGAGAAGCTTCAGCAACGAGAGTCTTCATCGCAAATCTGATGACTCAGCCAGGCGAGACTGATGGTTATAGCGCGCGCAAGCATCTGGAAATAATAAGACAGTATGCTCCCGAGATTAATTTCGACTACGTGATAGTAAACAATCGTCCGGTAGCTCAGGAACAAGCGGAACGTTACGCAGCCGAGGGCGCCTGCCAGATTGGGCTTGGTGATGATCTGGCTGACGACGCGGTTGCCGGACAAGCCGAGATTGTGCGTGCCGACCTTCTCGATAAAGGCGAAAAAGTGCGACATCATTCCGAGCGTTTGGCGAACGTCGTGCTGGGCTGTCGCGAGCAAGCGCGCTTGCGTCCCATCTGCTCGGCTTAATCCATGCAAACAGTCGTCGACTCAAACTTCAAGACCCAGCAGGAACCCTTTGACCTGATCATTCTTGCGGCCGGTTTGGGAACCCGGATGAAGTCGGGGAAGGCCAAGGTCCTTCACGAGCTCGGCGGAAAACCCCTCATCGCTCATGTCTGTCGTACAGCAAGGCAGCTGGGACCTCGAAACATCTATGTGGTGGTGGGCCACCAGGCGGCTGAGGTCGAAGCTGCCGTTCGACAATGCGTGCCGGGCGATGTGCTGAGATTAATTACGCAAGCAACACAACGCGGTACTGGTGATGCTGTAAGCGCCGCCCGAGAAGCGCTAAAAGGGTCTCGCGCCACACTAATGATTCTTTCGGGCGACGTTCCCTTCATAAGGCCAGAAACTCTGCAACGGCTTCTTGAGCTTCACCGAAACTCGGGCGCAGCTTGTTCAATCCTAAGCACGAGGCTCGAAAACCCTACTGGTTACGGTCGCATCGTTCGCGATGAAAACGGCAAATTCCGGAAGATAGTGGAGCAGAAGGACGCCTCAGAGGCGGAAAGAGAGATCAGGGAGATAAACTCCGGGTTTTATTGTTTCGATCCCCAAAGCCTCTTTTCAGCACTAAGGCGAGTTAAGCCGGCAAATATGCAGGGCGAATATTATCTAACCGATGTTCCCGCTATCCTTGGCGACTCCGGGAAACGAATTGAGGTTAATTTTCATAGTGATGCGCGTGAGCTCTCGGGAGTTAACACGCGCGTAGAGTTGGCTGAGTTTGAAAACCTCCTGCGTCGCCGCACAATTCGGGCGCTGATGTTGGATGGTGGCGTTACCTTCATTGATCCCTCTAATGCTTACATAAGCGCCGATGCTCAGATTGGCCGTGACTGCGTGATTCACCCAGAGGTGGTCATTGAAGGAGACACAGTGTTGGGCGAAGGGTGCGTGGTCCGTTCCGGAACCCGAATCACAAACTCGCGACTCGGCGCCAATGTAACGGTTAAAGACCACTGCGTGATTGTGGACTCCGAAATCGGCGCAAACTGTTCTGTTGGCCCCTTTGCTCACTTGCGCATGAACGCCTGGTTGGCCGAAAGCTCGGCTGTGGGTAACTTTGTCGAAATCAAAAAATCGAAGCTGGGACCGCGCTCCAAATCGATGCACCTGACATATCTCGGCGATGCGATCATTGGAGAGGACACCAATATTGGCGCCGGAACCGTCACCTGCAATTATGACGGCAAGAAGAAGAACCAGACGATCATAGAGGATCATGTGAGGATCGGATCGGACACGATGTTGGTCGCCCCGGTGACGGTGGGAAGTCGTTCTGTAACGGGAGCTGGTTCAGTTGTCATCGACGACGTGCCACCAGATTCTCTCGTGGCCGGAGTTCCCGCCATAGTAAAGAAGAGACTCAGCGAAACGATGGGAGAAAAGGAGGACTGAGGGCGGCGGCGTTCATTCCTCATCTTTGAAAGTTATGTGTGGAATAGTCGGCTACGTCGGAAATAAGCAGGTGGTGCCATTGATTGTCGATGGCTTACGAAAGCTTGAGTATCGCGGTTACGACTCGGCGGGTATTGCCGTGGTCAATGAAGAGCACCAGCTCGAGATTCGACGCGCCGAAGGCAAACTTAGAAACCTGGAAGAGGTTATCCGGCTCAATCCACTCGACGGTACGTACGGAATCGGGCACACGCGCTGGGCAACTCATGGCCGGCCTACCGAAGAAAATGCTCATCCGCATCGTGACTGTAGCGGCCGGGTGGTAGTTGTGCACAATGGCATTATCGAAAATTACCTCCAGCTCAAACAACAACTAAGTAAGACCGACCACCGCTTCGTCACTGAAACCGATACTGAGATCATCGCGCATCTCATCGAAGAACATCTTAAGAATGGGCATAGCTTTGAGCTGGCTGTTCGCGAAACCAGCAAGGAGCTGAAAGGCATTTTTGCGCTCTCGATTATCAATGCTGACGAGCCGGACACCGTAATCGCGGTGAGGCAGGGACCGCCGGTGGTAATTGGCCTGGGCGATCGCGAGTTTTTTGTCGCTTCTGATATACCGCCCATTCTCCAGCACACACGCGACGTCTTTTTTCTCGGCGATGGTGAGATAGCCATTCTCTCCCGGGACGCAGTGAGAGTTACTGATTTTGAGGGCAATGCGATTCAGCCTTCCATTCAGCGGATTACCTGGGATCCCATCATGGCCGAAAAGGGCGGCTTCAAGCATTTCATGCTCAAAGAGATCTACGAGCAGCCGCGGGCCGTCCGCGATACGGTGCAGGGACGAATTTCTTTGGACACCGGTCGTGTTTTTCTCGATCAGATGAAGAATATTACCGAGGCCGACTTCAAGCGGATCGACTCCATCAAGATTGCCGCATGTGGCACTTCATGGCATGCGGGACTGGCCGGCAAGTACATGATCGAACAACTGGCCCGCATTCCGGTGGATCTGGATTACGCCTCCGAGTTTCGCTACCGCGACCCGGTAATGAATGAGAACACGCTGTTGCTGGTTATTTCGCAATCAGGAGAGACGGCGGACACTATTGCAGCATTGCGAGAAGCACAGGAACAGGACTCCAAGGTACTGGCGATCTGCAATGTCCAGGGCTCGATGATCACGCGGGAAGCCGATGGCACTATTATGACCCATGCTGGCCCGGAGATTGGCGTCGCCTCTACTAAGGCATTTACCTCGCAAATGGTCGCCCTTTATCTAATTGGGCTGTATCTGGGCGAACTGCGCGGCAAACTCTCCGCAGAAGAAGCCAGGCGCCATACGCAGCAGTTGGCTGAGTTGCCGGTAAAGCTTGAACACCTGCTGAACGAATCTGACGAAATCGAAGAACTTTCAAAGGAGTTTTTCCGCTGCACTGACTTTCTTTATCTCGGGCGGGGCATTAACTTTCCCGTGGCACTGGAGGGCGCGCTGAAGCTGAAGGAGATCTCTTATATTCATGCCGAAGGTTATCCAGCCGGTGAGATGAAACATGGACCCAATGCGCTCATAGACGAACGCCTCCCGGTCTTGTTTATCAATACCCGGGAAGAGGGTAACCGGGCTTCCGAGCTTCGTTATGAAAAGACGCACTCCAACATTGTGGAGGTGAAGGCGCGCGAGGGGATCGTGATTTCCGTCTTGACCGAAGGAGACACGATGTCGTCCGTTGTTTCCGACTACGTCATTGAAATCCCCACAGTCAGTGACCTTCTCTCCCCAATACTTTCAATAGTGCCACTGCAGCTTCTTGCCTATCACATCGCTGTGCGTCGCGGTTGCGACGTCGACCAGCCACGCAACCTCGCAAAATCGGTGACAGTAGAATAATCACGCTTCCAACATCTCCTTGAGTTGTTGGGCATTTGTGATGGCATGGCCGCCAATGTCGTTGTTGAAGTATGCATATACATCCAGGCGTTCGTCTCTCCACTTGCGAATCCGCTCTGCCCAGGTCCGAAGCGCCCGGGATGAATATGAGCCGGAATAACCGGCGCCATGAAACCGAAGGTAAGCAAATCGCGCTGTGATCTCGAGAGGCGTTGGCGTTCCGGAGAAATCGTAGATGCAGAACGCGGCGTTTCTGCGATGGAGCAACTGGTACACCTCAGGAACGTGCCAGCTCTGATCACGAAACTCGAAAGCGTAGCGATTCTCCTTTGGCAGAGCTTCCAGAAATTGGGCCAGGCGTTGCAGGTCAAGGTGCCAACGGGGTGGTAGCTGAAACAGTATAGGCCCAAGCTTCGACTGCAATCTTTCAGCGCCGGCGAAGAACTTCTTAGTTGAGCTTACGGGATCCTTCAGCTTCTTCATGTGCGTTATGAAACGACTGCCTTTGACCGCAAATAAGAACTTTTCGGGAGAGCCTTCGCGCCAGGAATCGAACGTAGAAGGAGAGGGCAAGTGATAGAAGGTATTGTTGAGCTCTACAGTATCAAAGTGGCGACCGTAGAAGGCGAGCATCTCGCCGGCTGGAAGCTTTTCAGGATAAAAAAGACCGAGCCAGTGCTTGTAGTGCCAACCCGAAGTGCCTATGCGCACCCTGCCTGCCATAAGATAACTCTACCTTAGCAAGGCAGGCATCAGGATAGGAAATTTCTCAGGTAAGGAAAGGGGCAATTTAAGAATTTCCTCGTCGTTCCTGTTCGAGTAATCTCTTCTTTCGCTCGATGCCCCAGCGATAGCCTCCCAAAGTATCGTCGGAGCGAATCACCCGGTGACATGGAACGATCAGCGCGACCGGATTTGACGCACACGCGCGAGCAACAGCACGCACGGCCCCGGGCTGGCCCATCGCTCGAGCGAGCTCGCCATATGAGCGCGTCTCACCGTAAGGAATGGCGCGCAGGTTTTTCCATACCTGAGCCTGAAACGCGGTAGCCTGGATGTCGAGGGGCAAATCTATGACAGCTTGTTTTCCCTGGAGGTAATTCAACAGCTCCTGAACCGCGGGCGCCAACGACGACTGATTGCTCACAATCTTCGCCGCTGGATACTCGGAACGCAGATCGGCTTCGAGCTTGTCGTCCGCATCGCCGAGGCGCACTGCACATATCCCGCGAGCCGTCGCCGCAACGAGCAGCCGTCCAAGCGGGCAGGCGGCAATGCCGTAATTGATGACCAGGCCCTGCCCGCCTCGCCGGTAGATAGCCGGAGTCATCCCCAGATCAGTGCCGGTACGCTCGTATAACCTGCTGCTGGATCCAAAGCCGGCGTCATACAATGCCGTCGTGATCGACTTGCCCTCACGAAGCTCAGTCTTGAATTTTCGCATCCGCGCTGACGCTGCATACTGACGGGGCGTAATCCCCATCAATCTCTTGAAAGTACGTTGCAGGTGAAATGGACTGACACCGACCTGCGTGCTCAACTGCGCGAGTGTTGGCGTTTCTTCATTAGGCAAATCGAGCAAACGACAAACACGTTCTACCAGTTCAACCTGAGGGTCGACTGCTGGAATCTGGTTTGGCCGACAACGAAGGCAGGCGCGAAAACCGGCCTGTTCTGCCTCCTCTGAGTTGCGGAAAAAACTCACACCATCACGCTTGGGCAGGCGTGAGGGGCAAGATGGCCGGCAATAAATCCCAGTCGACTGTGCGGCAAACACAAAACGGCCATCGAAGCGCGCGTCCTTTGTCTGTACCGCTTGCCAACAAGTCTCCGGACTATCTGTGAACACGAGGTCGCGAGATTTCATACCGGGAATTACGCTTGCCAACAATTTTATTCACCTCCAGCATTACTCAGAATGAGCTAATAGTAAACTCACCGGAAGTCGCAATCTATCCGATTCTTGCGGCCAAATTCCCTGGGGAATCTATTACAGCAAAGAATCCAACTTTGGCCGGAAAAATCGTTTAATAACGCCTAAACCAATCTTTTCCAAAACGGAACTATCGTTTAGTTCGTATGATGTCTCTACGTATAAGGAGAGGCTCGAGCCGGGTTCGGAGCAACAATGGAGAAGCTGGAGCCGCCCGATGAAGTGTTGGTAGTGGCGGCAATTCTCGGCGATTTGGACGCATTTGACGAGTTGGTCTTACGTTATCGCACGGCTGTTGTGCGACTGGCACGAGCGATCATCGGCCGCAACGATGCAGAGGACGTAGCGCAGGATGCTTTCCTGCTCGCTTTCAAGGCCCTGCCATCGATTGACGATCCAGCTAAGTTTGGCGCGTGGCTGTATGCAATTACCCGCCATAGAGCCTTGCGCTTGAGCAAGCAAGCGAGTGGAGCTCGGGCGCTCGTCGGTCTGGATGAAGTGCTGGTTGAGAGGCTGGAATCGCTCTCCGGCCCGTTCATCGATGATGGACAGCAGAAGGAAGTACAACTGGCTTTGGAGAGGTTGCCGGAACGGTATGCTCTCGTTATGAAACTTCGGTTTTTGGACGACATGCCGGTAAAAAGAGTTGCGGCGTTCCTCAGTCTACCGGTCTCGACAATCAAATGGCGCCTGCATCAGGGCAAAAAACTGTTGCGACATCAGATCGAATTGCTGAGAACGAAATAAACGTTGTGAATGCATGAGCCGGCGAAGCGTGAACCGCTAACAAATGCTCAACTCCTTGCAGTGCGGAGACTTGTCAACGCTTTTTGACTAAGAGCATCGCACATTGGAAAGCGGTGACAAGTCTCCGCACTGCTCCAAGGAGTTGAGCATTTACTAGGTGCTTGTATACGGGCCGAGGATTAAATGACGATTAAAAGAAAGGAAAGTGCCGAATGCAAAAGGAAACACTAAAACTTCTTAACGTCTTGCGCGGTATTGCACGAGCAACGGGTTCTGCACCCTGGCGGAGGTCAGATCCCGAACTGGCGCGCTTCTGCATAAGCCAATACAACAGAGTGCTCGCCCGGTTGAGCGGGGTCGAACCGGCAATAATCCCGGTCTTTGCTCCTTTGGCAGAAGAGGCTTCGGCGGAAGTCGCGAGCATCGCCGCACGCGAACTGCTTGCTTACTTTGAGCCTGATAAACCAGACGTGTTTGCCTGGTCTTTTGGACGACCATTCGCTATTCACTGCCGTCCGCGGGCCTGGCGAACCCGCCGCTACTCCCCGGAAGGTCGTTGCTAACTTAAGCACTGAGGAGATTATGGAACGAGAAAAGGAACTGCCCAAACTGATCAATGTGCTACGCCAAACTTCTCGAATGGCGCGCCAGTCCGAATGGACCGGCGGCGCCCAGGATACGGCAGCATTTTGTGTGGACCAATACAATCGCGTCCTCGCGCGCTTTAAGGAGCTGGACCCAACTGTGAGTGCCGTCTTTGAGCCGCTACCACAGGGAAGCTCACTAAGTGTGGTAGCTGTAGCTTGCCGCCAGCTCGCAGCCTACTACGAGGATGAATTCGGCGCTGCTCGTGGCTTTGGACGCGGCTACGGTTTTGGTTTCGATCCCAAGGTCTTCAAAGAATTTTGGGAGAAATCGGCGAGCGAGATTGAAGATCTCGGTGAGTTCATTCGTGAAAGCATCGAAGAATGGACGCGCCAAAGGAAGAAACAAAAACCTGCCCCGCCAAAGAATCAATAGCAGGAGGGGGTCAAGCAGGATGGAAGCGCCTAGGGCGCGTGGGCTAATTCGGCATCTCTCGATTGGTTTTATAGAAGCCTTCCTTCGTGCGATTTCGTTGTGATTTCGTGGATCGACGTTTTGCCCACCACTACCTTCTTTCAGCCTCACTTCCTTAAAAGCGACTTAGAGATTAATATTGTCATCTACACACAGGAATAGATGACTGACCTTCTTTCTTCACTCAACTCTGAACAGCTTCTGGCGGTTCAACATGCCGAAGGCCCTCTGCTAATCCTGGCGGGCGCCGGCTCTGGCAAGACGCGCGTCATCGCTCATCGTATTGCCTATCTCATTGCCAAAAAAGGCCTGCCACCATGGAATGTTCTGGCGGTAACATTCACTAATAAAGCGGCCGAAGAGATGCGCTTGCGTGTCGAGAGACTCCTGCGGGACCAGGAAGTTTCCGCCGCGCCCCTTGTGTCAACCTTTCACAGCCTTTGCGTGCGCATCCTCCGTCAGGACATTGAGAAGCTGGGAGAGGGTTATGCTCGCACCTTCACTATCTACGATCAGGACGATTCCCTGCGCCTCATAAAGAACTGCATTAAGGATCTCGGTTACGACGAAAAGCATCTTGGCCAGAGGGCCACTCAAGCAGCTATAAGCAGCGCAAAAAATCGCGGCGAGGACGTGGATGCCTTCGCTGCAAGCGCCGACTATATGGATGAACGCCGGGCTGCCATTGCACGTGTTTACAAACTCTATGAAGAGCGCCTGCGCAATAATAATGCGCTCGATTTTGACGACCTCATGATCAAAGCCGTGCGCTTGCTCAGGAATGTGCCGCCCGTTCGAGAGAAATACAACAACAAGTTCAAATGCATCCTGGTCGATGAATATCAGGACACAAACACGTTGCAGTTTGCTCTCATACGCCTGCTTACCGAAAAGCAGCAGAATATCTGCGTGGTGGGCGATGAGGATCAGTCGATCTATAAGTGGCGTGGCGCTGATATCACTAATATTCTTAATTTTGAGAAACAATTCCCAAATACGCGCGTCATCCGTCTCGAGCAAAACTATCGTTCGACGCAGACCATCCTCGATGTTGCCGGAGCAGTGGTAAGACACAACGTCGAGCGCAAGGGCAAAAATCTTTGGACGCAGAATCCCCGCGGCCAAAATGTGGGTTACTGTCAGGCCTTCGACGCCGAAAGCGAAGCCCGCTGGGTGGCCCAAAGAATTCTAGAGCATCGAAGAGACGAGCCTGATACGCGAGCGGCAGTTCTCTATCGTACCAACTCGCAATCGCGTGTTTTTGAAGAGGCAATGCGACGCGCTGGCTTGCCTTACAACATCGTCGGCGGATTTTCCTTTTACGAGCGGATGGAAGTACGCGACATAATCGCCTATCTGAAACTTGCGCTTAATCCCAATGATTCCATCGCTCTCGAGCGTGTAATTAACAGCCCCCCACGCGGCATTGGTAAACAGACAGTTGATGAGCTTCAGCGTCGTGCAAAGGACTTCGGCCTTTCACTATGGGAGACACTCTCAGTCGTGATGGAAAAGCCAGATGGCTTGAGCTTACGCGCCGTCAGGGCACTGAAGAGCTTTCGACAACTCATTATTCATCTGAGTGAGATGGCTACTGCCGTCCAGAGAATGGCGGCTGCCCAAAACTCTTCCAGTCAGGCAAACGGCAAGAGCCCCGGACATTCCAACTCGCCAGTTTCTGACCTAGTCAAAGCAGCAATCTTCGATACCGGCTATGAAGCAGCATTGAAAGCGGAGAAGACGGATGAAGCGGATGCAAGATTGGAGAACTTGCAGGAATTGGTTAATGCCGCAGTAGATTACGATAGCCAGGCCATTGAGGGCCTGCGTGAGTTCATCGACCATTCTGCACTTGTTTCAGATCAGGACCAGTATAAGCGGGATGCACCCTTGACGCTGATGACGGCCCATTCAGCAAAGGGACTGGAATTTCCCATCGTCTTTATTGTTGGTTTGGAAGACGGTCTGTTTCCACACTCGCGCTCGGTGGGCAACGATGCCGAACTGGAGGAAGAGCGGCGGCTATGCTATGTGGCAATGACTCGAGCCGAACAGTACCTCTACGTGACACACGCGATGAAGCGGAGGGTCTATGGCGAAGAGTTAGCTTCTGAACCGTCGCAATTTCTCAATGAGATGCCGCTCGATCTGATCGAGGATCTCTCGCCGGGAAGGTCGTGGCTCTCGTTTTCACGTGGCTCTACGGCAATCGATTACGAACCAAACGAGGCACGCCAGGACCGGAAGAAGTACACGGGCAAAACCTATGACAGCGTAGAATCGATAGCTGAATTCTTCAAGCTGCGCGCGGCCCAACTTGGTCCACGAGGCGGCAGCGCCAACGTTAAAAAGTCGAACGTTCCGAAATCCGCGGGAGTAGCATCAAACGTGCAGAAGCCCACCACTGAATTCGTACCCGGCTCCTACGTGCGGCATGCTAAATATGGCCGCGGCCTTGTATTACGGCGCGAGGGCGCCGGCGAGTCAACGAAGCTTACTGTAAGTTTTCCTGGTTACGGGCAGAAAAAACTCGTTCAAAAATTCGCCAATCTCGAGCCTGAGATTGGTTCCTAGCCCATCAACTCGTCAGCGATTTCATTAGCATTAAAGACCTTGCGCAATACCTCCCGCATGGCGCGCACGTCGACCGAAATCGAGCGATTGACTGACTCGTCATAGTCAAAGTTACCTACCAATGACTGGATGTTCCCATCGAAAATCAATCCCACCAACTCGCGATCCTTATTAATGGTAGGAGAGCCACTGTTACCCCCGATAATGTCATTGGTGGAAACAAAATTAAACGGTGTCGTTGGATCGATTGCCTTCTGCTTTTCCATCCAGCGGGGCGGCAGATTGTAGGGAAACTTGTGGTGAAACTTCTCCGCGCGCTCATATAGACCGCCGAGGGTCGTAAAAGAACCCACCCGTTTGCCGTTCTCGTTGTAACCTCGCACCGCGCCATAGGAGAGGCGAAGTGTGAACGTTGCATCCGGATACATTTTGGTTCCTTCTTTCTCAAATAGAGCTCGCGCAATCCTGGCGTAGTTCGCACGTTCAACGGCTACTACTTCCTCTTCGTAGCGCTTGCGAACAGCACGCGCCTCACGATCAATGCTGCGGACCAGCTCGATCATCGGATCAGTCGAGCTTTCAATGGCCTTAAGACCTCCCTGGGCCAGTTGCTTGCGAAACTCCACATCCTTCAGTTTGGATTCGCTAATCAACTCGTTGGCGCGCGCTTCTGGCGTCTTGCCTTTGAGAATTTTCTGCACCAGTGGGTGGTTGGCGCCATACTCTGACTGAATGAAAGAGAGCGAATTGGCAAGTTTCTTCTTTTCAAAATCGTCATAGACGGGCGCGGTGGAATAAAGGTTCAGTTCGAGCGATGCACGACGCGCATCAGTGAATTCGGGCAGACGTTGCTCGTTTGGCTTTTCGTTCTCGGCAGCCAGACGGACCAAAGTTCGGGCATAACCAAGCAACACGGTATTGAAGCCGGCGGCAAGATCGAGAAAACGGCGGTCGCGTTCATAGGCCGCCAGATCTCTACGCCCTTTGGCAATCGCGTCCCAGGCATTGCCGTATTCCTGCTTCTTGGTCGCATCAGCTTCAATCGATGTCCTTAACTCTTGCTCCGCTCGACCCTTCTTAGCCATGAGTTGTTTATCCTGCAATCCCGCGAGTTGCCCCTTGTAAACCTTGATTGCATTCTCAATACTGTTCAGCTCGTTCTGGGCGCGGCGTGTCTGCTCTTCACCCCCGGCCATGTATTGCTTCAGCGCATCGCGGCGGGTCTCGAGCATGCGCATTAAGAGAGGGATACTAACGTCACGCAAAGACTCCAGATGGGCGACCGTATTTAGCCGCGATGTTGAACCGGGATGTCCGGTGACAAAAACCAGCTCCCCTTCCTTCGCGCCCGTCTTCGACCATTTGAAGTAGTTCTCAACCTTCAGCGGTTGATTGTTCTCATAGACCCGCACCAACGCCATGTCGATATTAAAGCGTGGGAAATTAAAATTGTCAGGATCGCCACCAAAGAACGCGGCCTGGAACTCGGGAACAAAAACCAACCGGACATCAGTATATTTCTTGTAACGATATAGGTTGTATTGCCCACCTTGGTAGAGAGTCACCACGTCGCTCCGCAGTCCCGTCGCCTTGGTGGATTCAGCTTCAATTGCGGTGATCTGAGACCGTCTGGCTGCATTTGCCTCTACCGCCGACAGGCCCTCTTTCACGGCGCCGTTTACGCGATCGGTTACGTCTTCGATGCTCTCGAGCACATTCAGTTCCAAACCGGGCGCCTTTAATTCCTCCGACTGGTTGTGGGCCACGAAGCCCTCCTTGGCGTAATCCTTTTCCGCCGTGCTCAACTCGCCCACGATGTCTTCAACGATGTGATAGTTTGTTAACACCAGGCCCCCGGGTGAAACAAATGAGCCGGAGCCGCCATTGTTGAAACGCACGGAAGCGAGCTGGACAGCTCTCAACCAGGCGTCAGTCACTTCAAATCCATACTTGCGTTTTATCTCGGTCTTAGGCACGTTGTTGAAGGTCCACATGCCCTCGTCCGGAGCAGCCAGCAGCGGGAGAGTTTGAAAGGAAAAACCCGCCAGAATCAGCGCACACACCAGTTTTCTAAGTATCATTGCTGTCCTCAGAGTTGTATTTCGGGAGAATGGGCTTAGATGCCAGAAATAACTAACGGTTGGATGCACTGAATGTCAAGGACGCCCGAGGGAGTGTGAGGTCCACTAACTTGGTTACGTCTTCCTGTTGACGTGTCTTGCCAGAGGGTTCGACAATTCCGACAATGTTAAAGCGGACCACAAAGAGGCAACATCATCGTAAAGCTCTGACAGTTTTTGCCCAACGCTTAAATGCGGAATGGAAGCGAATTGGACTTCGGCGGAAAGGTGAAAACGTTGTGGTAGCCGTATCGGGAGGCGCTGATTCCGTCGCTCTGTTGCTGGCTCTTGACGAGTTAGTTAAAGCCGGCAAACTCTCTCTAAAGATTGTGGTAGCACATCTGGATCATGGTTTACGACAAAGTAGCAAGGGAGATGCCGACTGGGTTTCCGCGTTAGCCCGGAAACTCGGTTATGACGTCGTCATTCGCCGGGCTGCGCTGAAACCGGTTAAGAATGACAACCTGGAGCAGGCAGCCCGCCGAGCCCGATACCAGTTTCTTGAGAAGACCGCCCGCGAGCAGGATTCGCACCTGGTGGTGACCGCCCACACTCTTGACGATCAGGCGGAGACGATTCTGATGCGACTCCTGCGCGGCAGCGCCGCGGAGGGCCTCAGTGGAATGGACCCGGTGCGGCCACTGCAATTCAGGTCGCCAGCACAACTTGTTCGACCGCTACTTTCCTGGGCAAGGCGCGCAGATACGGAGTCGTACTGCCGGGTCAGACGAATCAGACCCCGTGCCGATGAGATGAACGAAGATGAGCGCTTTACCCGGGTCAGAATTCGTAAACAACTACTTCCACTGATGAGTTCGTTCAACAACCGTATCGTTGAAACTCTCTCTCGTACGGCGACTCTTCTGCGGGAAGACGCAACTTTTCTTAAGGCGCAGGCACACGAGCTACTTCTTCAGGCCACTACCCAGGGCCCGTCGGAACACAGAACCGATTTACCCCTTCTTAACGTAAAGATCCTATCGGAAGCCCCCGCCGCCATAAGGCGACGTGCCCTCCGGCGTTGGATTGAGCTGTCTTGCGGCGACCTTAGGCGGCTGGAAATGGTTCACCTGTTGGGAGTTGAGAGACTGCTTGAGGGTAGTGGAGGCGGCCGGGTCGCGGAGCTGCCCAATGGTGCCGTAGTGAAGCGAACCCGGGGATGGCTTCAGTTGCGCGTTAAAAACGGTTGAAAAAGAGTCTTGCTATCTCTAGAATCCTTTAGCGCCGCGGTTGTGGCTTGACCGTTAACCAGCGGTGTCGGGAAGCGGTAGTTGTGAGAGATTGAACGTAGCCGTGACTGTTCGGTTCGTGTTCTTTGCTATTTAAAAGGTGGGAGTAACATTGCAGGTCACGAAAACCGTGTGTGTGGTCTCCCAAAGATTCCAACCTGCGGGTTACTGTTAGGCATCAAAGACCGGAGTGGCTTTTTGTCACGAAAACAGGCAGATTGCCTGCAGTAGGCTTGCATTTAGAAAGAAGCGACAAAGGATGTCGATATGGAGTATGATCGACATCGGAGGCGTTAATGACATTGAGTTCTACCGCTAGACAAATAATATTTTGGTTGCTAATCGTAGCTGGCGCGCTTCTGCTTTATAAGCTTGTGAATCCCGCCGGCAAAAACTCGCAAGCTATAGATCTGACCACCCTTTATTCCAAGATCGAAAGTGGCGAGATCAAGCAGCTGACTGTGAAGCAGAATGAGACTGTAGCGCTCGATACAAGATCGCAGGAATTTCGAATTCAGCTCACAAATGAACAGTCGAAAAATGACCTGATTAAGAAAGCTCTCGAGTCAGTCAACGGGAAAACCCGCGTTGATAAGGTTGAGGATGAGTCTGGCAGTAGCAGCTACATCTGGCCCATGCTGATCACGTGGGCGCCTCTGCTTTTCATAATCGGAATTTGGGTGTTTATGCTGCGGCAGATGCAGTCTGGTGGCAACAAGGCGCTGTCGTTTGGCAAGTCGCGCGCAAAATTGCTGAATAACCAGCAGAAGCGAGTCACATTCAAGGATGTCGCCGGCGTCGAGGAAGCGAAAGAAGAGCTGCAGGAAATCATCGAGTTTTTAAAGGAACCGCAAAAGTTTCAGAAGCTCGGTGGTCGCATTCCTAAAGGGGTTTTGATGATGGGTCCGCCGGGAACGGGAAAGACTCTGCTGGCTCGCGCAATAGCCGGGGAAGCCAACGTGCCCTTCTTCTCAATCTCTGGCTCAGATTTCGTGGAGATGTTTGTTGGTGTGGGTGCGTCCCGCGTTCGCGACCTTTTTGAACAAGGCAAAAAGAATGCGCCCTGCATCATCTTTATTGATGAGATTGACGCAGTTGGACGACACCGAGGTGCTGGACTGGGTGGCGGTCACGACGAACGCGAACAGACTCTTAACCAGTTACTGGTTGAGATGGATGGGTTTGAATCGAACGACGGCGTGATTCTTATTGCCTCCACAAACCGTCCGGACGTGCTAGACCCCGCATTGCTGCGACCCGGGAGATTTGATCGCCGCGTCGTTGTGTCGCGTCCTGACGTGCGAGGTCGCGAAGGCATCTTAAAGGTTCATACGCGTAAGATACCTCTGGGCGAAGACGTCGACATCAGCGTAATTGCCAGAGGGACTCCTGGCTTCACCGGGGCTGATCTGGCAAACCTCGTTAACGAGGCAGCTCTCAATGCCGCCCGTTACAACAAGAAGCTGGTCGCCATGACTGACTTTGAATTGGCGAAAGACAAGGTGTTGATGGGCGCCGAGCGTAAAAGTATGGTTATCTCCAATGAGGAGAAGCGCGTTACTGCGTATCATGAAGCCGGTCACACGCTCGTGGGCTTAAAGGTTCCTAACGCGGATCCCGTTCACAAAGTCACAATCATTCCGCGAGGCATGGCTCTCGGTTTGACACAACAGCTTCCCGAAGGTGATCGCCACAATTATAGTGAGGAATATTTGTTGGGACAGATTGCCATACTCATGGGCGGCCGAATTGCTGAGGACACTTTCCTGGGCAGCATCACGACCGGCGCTTCAAACGACATTGAACGCGCCACCGAGCTCGCCCGCGCGATGGTATGCGAGTACGGTATGTCCGAAATGGGCCCACTCACCTTTGGCAAGAAGGAAGAACAGATCTTCCTTGGTCGTGAGATAGCACAGCACCGCGACTTCTCAGAGGAAACGGCCATCAAGATCGATCAGGAAGTGAAGAAGATCATCACCGCCCAGTACGAACGTGCCAAAAAGATTATTGAGGAGAATCGTGACGTGATGGTGCGACTGGCGGAATGCCTGCTCGAGCGAGAGTCGCTCGATGGCGTGGAGATACGACGCATCGTGGCAGGACTACCGCTGGATGATCAGCAACCCGTAACGGATCCGGGTGACGAAGACCGGCCACAATTGAAGGAGCCGGCGGCAAAGCAGCCCTTGAAGCCGATACTGCCACCAATAACGGGTGGGAACCCAGCACCGGCTTGATGCAAACCAGCAGTTCGACCTGAGATCAAGAGAACTGAAAGCATAAGGCGAATTACAGAAGCGACCAAGCAACAAGAACACTCCTAAGAAGGAACAAGAAACCTACTTAGAAGGAGCGAGTAAAATTCACTCGCTCCTTTTTATATGCCTCTTCCCTCTTCCATTCCCCAGTTCCCCTGTTCCCCCCTTCCCCCGTTCCCCTGTTCCCCCGTTCCCCTGTTCCCCTGTTCCCCCGTTTCCACTATCATGCCTACATGTCAGACTGGCGTATCTCCGACCGCACACTTTCCATCGGAGCACGCACGCTTGTTATGGGCGTGCTCAATGTAACGCCTGACAGCTTCAGTGACGGCTTGCAATTTCTCGCGCCTGACAAAGCGCTGGAACATGCTGAGCAGATGATTGCCGATGGCGTCGACATAATCGATGTCGGCGGCGAATCCACGCGTCCGGGGGCAGCGGTCATCTCTCCTGAAGAGGAACTTGGGAGAGTCATCCCCGTCGTCAGGGCTCTGGCCGTGCGAGCTCCGGTGCCAATTTCGATTGATACCACGAAAGCGACGAGCGCTCGAGCAGCACTGGACGCAGGAGCAGCAATTGTGAACGACATTTCCGCCTTACGCTTCGATTTTCATATCGCTGATGAAGTGGCAAAGTCGGGCGCGGGAATCGTACTAATGCATTCGCGCGGCACGCCAGCCACGATGCATCGATTGCCACCCGTTATTAATATCGTCGAGGAAGTGACCAGCAGTCTTAAAAGCAGCATCGCCATGGCCGAACGACGCGGTGTTAAGCGAGAATCGATCGTCATTGATCCCGGAATTGGTTTTGGCAAGACGCAGGAGCAGAATGTAGAGTTGCTTGCCAAACTTGATGAACTGAGATTGGCCTTTCCTGACTTTCCGATTCTCATCGGCACTTCGCGAAAGTCGTTCATCGGACGCCTGCTAAACGATGCTCCCGTGACAGATCGGCTCCACGGCACAATGGCTACAGTGACCGCTGCCGTTCTCTGCGGCGCTCATATTGTTCGCGTGCATGACGTGAGGGCGGCAGTGGAAACCGTTCGTGTAGCTGATGCGATAGCCAGGGCCAGGAAGACGGCGCCAGGCAGCGCCGAAATCAATCGCACACCTGGCGCTCGTTCTGCAGGAAACTAGGCGGTCATCGCCTTGCGGTAGGCCAGGCGCACGGCAGCCGTGTCAGTAAATTCGTTGAAGGCGACTATCTTGCCACCGCGGATTGTGAAGACGTGCGCAACTTGGTTTGGGGGAATTGGCGCGCCACTTCTATCGCTCTTTTTCGCCGATGTCAACTTCGCCTGTTGAGCCACCTAAATGATCAAAGCCCTGCGCTCATTAGCTTTCCTGTCAATGTTACTTTTCGTCACCGGTTTCGCCGAGTGTTATAAGCCGGTGACCAAAAACCAATTGCCTGCTCGTATTCGTACGGTGGCAGTTCCCGCTTTTCAGAACAGTGCGCTTCGCTACAAGCTCGGTTCGCGCTTCACCGACGCGGTGATCAAAGAGCTGGTACATCGTGGCCGCGGTCTGCGGGTTCAGGGAGATCGCGAGGGCGCAGACGCCGTAATCGAAGGGGTTATGAAGAGCTTCACCTTCTCAGGTGTCTTACTCGACGACAAGGGTCGCGCCAGAATCTTTGAAGTAACCATCGCGGCCGCCGTGACGGTACGCGACCAGTCCGAAAATCGCGTCTTGTATGATAACCAAAACTTCGTCTTCCGCGGCGAATATGAGTTTGCCAATGATCCGCGAAACTTTTTCGACGAAGAAGACCCGGCGGTTGAGCGTATGGCCCGAAGCTTTGCGGAAAGCATAGTGTCAACCCTAATCAATGCTGTAGAACTGGAAACAAAATGAGTGCGATTTCGCGTGCGGAGCTCGATCGTTGGTTGCGGCAAGATCAGTTAAATCCGCTCTACCTTCTGATTGGTCCCGAAGCATACCTGCGCAAGGAGGCGGCTCAGGCTATTGCCGACTGTGCCCTGCGAGATACCCTGCTGCGCGAATTCAACGATTCTACTTTTAGTCTGCAGAGTGGTGGTGCTCACGATGCGATTGCCGCAGCTGAGCAATTGCCAATGATGTCGTCCCGTCGCGTAGTGCGCATAACCGATTTTGGAAAGTTACGCGAATCCGACGAAAACGTTTTGGTCAATTATCTCTTAAGGCCGGCCCCATCCAGCGTCGTAATTTTTATTGCCGGCGATCTGGACAAGCGCAAAAAGCTTACAAAGACTTTGATGCAGGAGTGTGTGGTTGTTGACTTTCCGCCCTTGAAAGATGGTGAGGCAAAGACTTGGGTAAAGCAGCGCTTGAGCGAACTCAAACTGTCTGCCACTGAACAAACGTTAAGCGAGTTTGTTGCACTCGTCGGTACGGACGTTCAGACACTCTTTTCTGAACTGGAGAAGATGGCTGCGGCAGCTGCCGATACAAATCGGCTTACACCGGAATTGATTGATTCCCTAATTGCCCGGTCACGTGAACACTCCAATTTTGAATTGGGTGATCATCTGTTGGCTTGCAACCGCCTTCGAGCACTTGAGACCCTGCATCGTCTGCTCGAATCTGGGGCTGAACCAGTGATGCTCCTGGGACTCATGGCCGGCAATTACCACCGGCTGGCGCTAGCAAAAGACATGCTCAGACAGGGCTCGCCTGAAGACATCTTTCGGACGGTGCCCATGCCCTTCTTCAAGAGAGACCAGTACATGCAAACCCTTCGCAAGTTGGACGCAGCAAATATCGCTCGCGGCATTCAGCTCATTGCGGATGCTGATCTCGCGATCAAGACTTCCCGTGCCTCGCCGCGGCTTCAACTCGAAATGCTGGTTTGTGAACTAACTACCTGAATTGCAGGGGCAGCACTGCCTGGCCGCCCCTTCCCCTTGTGCGTCGGCTGCCACCGCGAAATGGGGCGGCCACGGAGTGCCGCCCCTACAAATTCATTCTGGTAGTGCTTTCAAATCGGGGCCAAGCCACGCCAGCCTTGCTTCCTCTGACCAGAGTCTTTCTTTGCTGTAGTACTCCAGAACCAGACTTGAGTTTCCCAATGATTCAAGGATGGCGTTGGTGCTACCAACGACGGAATCCTCTGCCTCACGAAGGGCCTGTTCGACCATGCGCAGCCAAAACATAGTAAGAGTCTCATTGTACTTCTCTTCGTTTACCCCATGATGACGAAGAAATCGCCTGAGTGCGTTGCGCATCTTCTCCGTTGCGACCGGAAACTCAGCGTTGCGCAGGTACCAAACCGCGACTGTGAGATGACTGCTATGGGGGAAAAGATCTTTGGCAGTGGTACACAACTCTAACCCTTTTACCACTTCTTCAATTTCGCTTTCGGTGCGATAGACGGTTGTCATAGCTTTCTCCCCTCGGGCGGTTGCCTGCCATACAAATCGTGATCAACAGCCGATGACTTGAGAAAAAAGCGAGGCGGACCGACTGAATCGATCCGCCTCGCCTCATCCAGGATTGGATATGCTCTATTTTGTCACTGCATTGGTGCGCGTGGTCAGGCGTGCCTTATAACGGGCTGCCGCGTTCTTGTGTAGCACGCCCTTTCTTACAGCCTTGTCGATAGTCGAGACCGTTTCTGGCAACAGTTCCTTAGCCTGACTCGCGCTTCCGGCGCTCAAGGCACTCCGGAGTTGCTTGATGGCTGTTCTAACGCGCGTACGGTTGCTGCGATTGATCTTTCGCCGGCGCTCGCTCTGGCGCATCCGCTTTTCCGCTGATTTGTGATTAGGCATTTATCTCTCCGACAATTAGCTCGCGCTCACAGCCGTGAAGGCGCAAGCGACAGAGTATAGGGGTGGCAAATATGGGTGTCAAGGAAACAGGGAGACGGGTGACCCGACGTTGGAATAGATCCACCAAATCGCACGAAATAGCACGAATGAGGGTTTCGTGTGGGTTCGTGTGCTTTGGTGGATTGTAATGGCATAGTCGCACTACTCCGGCACGCCGATAGCGCGCTATTTGACAGGCGCGCGAGCGCTGTAGTAGCGTCACCTTGCAGCCAATGCACACCGTCCTTCTCACATTTTTTCGCCATTGCCTCCATATACTTCCCGCATAAAAAAGGAGAGAGTTCCGGCTTTTGAAGAAGATTGAACTTCCGCCCAGGGGTTTGGAAACGCTTTTCGGCGTTCACGACCAGAACATCAAGTACCTGGAATCGCTTCTCGCTGTGCGTATTGACGCACGCGGTCAGGACGTTTCGATTGATGGTGACCCGGAAGACGTCGGCACGGCGGAACAAATCCTCGAAGACTTCTCGGAATTGTTCAAGGAAGGCCGGCAGTTCACTGACAAGGAACTCAGAGAGGCTTTTGCCCAGATCGCTGAAGACAGGGCTTTCAGCTTGCGCGACTACTTCACCAAAGCCCGCTTTAATCCAGCCGGCAAGAAGCAAGTGGCGCCAAAATCCGCCACCCAACGCAAATATATTCAGGCCATTCAAGCTAAGGACGTAGTATTCGGCATTGGCGTTGCCGGAACCGGGAAGACCTACCTGGCGGTCGCCATGGCGGTCCAGGCGCTGATGCAAAAACAGGTGAACCGGATCGTGCTTGCGCGTCCGGCAGTTGAAGCCGGCGAAAAGCTTGGCTTCTTACCCGGTGATCTGCAGGACAAGGTAGATCCTTACCTGCGCCCGCTCTATGACGCCCTTTTTGATCTAATCGACTACGAACGCGTAACCAGGCTTCTCGAAAAGCGGGTCATTGAAGTGGCCCCCCTTGCCTTTATGCGCGGTCGTACGCTTTCAGACGCTTTCATTATCCTGGATGAAGCGCAGAATACTACCAGCGAACAGATGAAAATGTTTCTCACACGCATTGGATTTGGTTCCAAGGCTGTGATTACAGGGGACGTTACTCAGGTGGATTTGCCCGTCGGCAAACGCAGCGGCCTCATTGAGGCTGAGCGCATTCTGTCAAATCTGGAGGGTATCGAATTCATCTATTTCACGGAAAAGGACGTCGTTCGCCATAAACTCGTGCAGATGATCATCAAAGCATACGAAGAACATTCCAAGAAGAGTCACATCTAGCTCCCGGCGCACAGCTGCCCGCTCGCCCGATCGCATGCCGGCAGCGATCGAGGTCGTGAACCGCCAGCGTCAGCTCGCGCTCGATTGCGATCGCTGGCGAAGGTTTGTGGCTGAAGCTCTAAAGGTCCTTCCCGCGGAGCATGCGGGTGTGACAGTTGCATTCGTCTCCGACCGGGCGATGCGCCGGCTAAACCGGCTGTGGCGGCACAGAGTTGGTACAACCGACGTGCTCTCGTTTCCAGCTGAACAGGAAGAATGGGAACAACAACTGGAAGGGCGGAGTCTCGGTGAAGTCGCCATTTCTGTTGAGCGCGCCAGCGAGCAGGCAAAACAGCACGGCTTGAGCGTGGATAACGAGATCGCACAACTCCTGCTGCACGGTCTAATACATCTCTGTGGTTATGATCACGAAACAGACTCGGGCGAGATGAATCGCCTGGAATTGCGACTGCGCTGCAAGCTGGGATTGGATTCTTGAAGTGGTGATGTACCATTTACGATTGACCATTAACGATTTAACATTAATTTATCATGGGGCTTGAGATAAGTCTGACGGTCATCCTGCTGCTGATCCTCTGTCTGCTGGCGACCGTCGATATGGCTTTTGGCCAGCTTAGTGACGTTGGTCTGCATCGGTTGACCGGGGCCGCCGAGGAAAGGCCGGAAGTTCGCTCCCGCATTTTTCTCAGGCAGGTGCTCGAAAACCGGCCGCGTTTCGGGTTTGCCCTGTCGGCGATGATCCAAATACTGCTGGTCGTGGTAGCAGTCCTGGTCACCTCGATTTCACTAAACGTCTTTGTCGACCCGCGTTATGTCCTGGTGGGTCTCCTGGCCGGGTTGTTGCTGGCTGGAGTCTTCCGCCAACTAATCCCACTTCTTATCTCCGCACACGACCCCGAGGGAACACTAATGTTCCTCCTCCCTCTTATCCGGCCATTCTTTCCCTTGATGGCCTTTATAGCCGATCCGTTTCAGCGGCTGTTTGATCGGCGACGCAAGGAGCAACTTCAGGATGGCAGTGCTAGCGACGATGAGCAGGACAATGACGGAGATATTCAGGCGCTAATCGATGTGGGCGAAGCAGAAGGCATACTCGAAGAGGAAGAAGGCGAGCTCATCCATTCCATTATCGAATTGAGGGCCACGCGCGTCAGCGAGGTCATGACACCGAGACCAGACATAGTAGCGGTATCGGCCGCCGCCACAGTGCGCGAGGCGCGTGATGTGATTATTGAATCAAAATACTCCCGGCTGCCTGTATATCGCGACCAGATTGATAATGTGGAGGGCATGATCTACGTTCGCGATCTATTGCAGTGCTGGCCAGAAGGGAAAGAGGAAGATCCTATTACTTCGCTCGTGCGTCCCGTTTACTTCGTACCCGAAACCAAACCCCTAGCCGAACTTCTCGAAGAGATGCAGAAGGCCCATGCCCAACTAGCTATGGTGATCGATGAATATGGCGGCGTCTCCGGACTGGTGACAGTGGAGGATATTCTCGAAGAGATTGTCGGCGAGATTGAGGATGAAGACATTGCCGGCGAGGAATTGGAAGAGATTGTGGAATCCTGTGAGGGTTGCTATGACGTACTCGGTTCGACCGAGATCGGAAAAATTGAAAGACTCTTCGACATGGAGATCGAGGCTGACGATTTTACAACCATTGCTGGCCTGGTAATCAACGAATCAGGCAAGGTACCGGTGCCGGGCGCCCATCTGGTTTTCCGCAATCTCGATGTCGAGGTCCTGGAGGCTGACGAACGCCGCATTGGTCGTTTGCGGTTAAAGCGAGCAGCCTCCGAGAGCCGCAACGAGGTAAGTCAGGCGAGCTAAACATAGTCAGTAATCAGTGGCCAATGGTCAATCATCAATCGTCAATGGTCATTGGGCTGCAGGTTAGTTGCTTTTGGCAATTATCAGAGTCAAGAGTTGAATGGGAAAAAAGAAAAGTAAGTTTCTGCAAGGAAGAAAGATTGATCCTGCTCCAATCAGTTCACAAACCAGTGTCGGGGAGCTAATCGACAATGCGTTTCTTGCTTATAACGCCGCTCGTTTGCGTGAGGCCTGCCATCTGTTCACCAAAAAGATGCTCGCGCCGGAAGTCACAATCGGACTTTCGCTGACCGGCGCCTTGACACCTGCCGGACTCGGCATTTCCGCTCTCATTCCACTGATCAAAGCCGGCTTTGTTGATTGGATCATCTCCACCGGGGCCAACCTTTATCACGATACGCACTTCGGCATTGGCCTGACGATGCACCAGGGAAATACTCAAATCTCCGATATTGTTCTGCGCGAAGAAGAGGTGGTGCGGATCTATGATATTTTCTTCGACTATTCCGTGCTGCTCGATACTGATGCGTTTTTCCGCAAGCTCATCGAAGGCCCGGATTTCCAGCGACCGATGTCCACCGCGGAGTTTCATTATCTCTGCGGCCGCTACGTGCTTGAACGGGAGCGGAAGCTTGGACTAAAGGATAAATCACTGTTGGCAGTCGCTTACGAATATGCAGTGCCGATTTATACTTCTTCACCCGGCGATTCCTCGATTGGAATGAACGTCGCAGCGAAAGCTCTGGAAGGTAATAAACTATCGTTTGACCCGTCGCTGGACGTGAATGAAACCGCCGCAATAGTGTTGGGAGCGAAACGCCGCGGACGCAACGGGACCAAGCGGCGAGGTCGTTCGGCAGTTTTCATCCTCGGCGGTGGTTCTCCAAAGAATTTCCTGCTGCAAACAGAACCGCAGATCCAGGAAGTGCTGGGTATTGATGAACGCGGGCACGATTACTTCTTGCAAGTGACTGATGCCCGTCCCGACACCGGGGGATTATCGGGAGCCACTCCGGGCGAGGCTGTATCATGGGGCAAAGTCGATCCGGATCGCCTGCCCGACGCCGTTGTCTGCTATGTCGACTCCACAGTGGCGCTTCCGATCATTACGGCCTATGCTTTAGCAAGACATGCACCGCGTAAGCCGCTGCGACTGTATGAACAACGCCAGGAACTAATGCAATTGCTGTTGCGTGAGTACCGCAAATCGAAACGACGCTAAAAAGGATCTTTTGAGGAAAGTCAGCCAAACATGAGCCAAGGGAACAGCAGGAACAACGCTAACAATGAACGCGTTCGCTCAAACTACGACTGCAACAAGTGCCCGGCTTACTGCTGCTCAATCTATGAGCGCGTTCAGGTGACGGCGCGTGACATCAAGCGACTGGCCAGACATTTTGGAGTTACAGCAGAGACTGCCACCGAACGATTCACTAAATTATTCGGCAAGGAACGGATTCTGCGGCGTAAGGCTGACCCGATTTTTGGCCACGCATGCTCGTTTCTGAATCCCGAAACGCGCCGCTGTACTATCTATCAAGCTCGGCCGCTGGTTTGCCGAGAGTTTCCGGCCAGGTCTCGATGTGCCTACTACGATCTATTGACGTTTGAAAGAAAACAACAGGGGGACCCGGACGTTCTGCCGCTGGTCAAGATTACTTTCCAGAATGGGAAGCGATAGCTGCGCGCCGATCTTCGTGCCGAGTTGGGTGACTTTATGAGAGATTTTTTATCAAAGATGATAGGTAAAAAGATCGATGTTTTCTGTGGCGGTGCATCAAGCCTGCGTGGAGAAGTAACAAAAGTGGAAGATGGGGTTCTTCACCTCAAGGATGACAACCACAAGATGTGTTTTGTGGCGATCGACAAGATCGTCGTCGTGTGGGACGCTCGGGATGAAGAACACCGGGCCGGCTTTGTCTCAACTCCCCTGAACAATCGCCAGTGACTACAAATGACAAACGCAGGAATTCCATTCCGGCATCGTTCGTCAAAGACAGTACTGGAATTTAATCTGCGGTGAGAATCGGTGGTAATGGCACGCGCCGAAAGCCATCAATGCGAGAAAGCCAGTAATCGTTAAAGACTGAATAGACCACGCCGTGATGGCGCGAGGCATGGTAGAAGCCGTGTTCATCAGCCACTATGCCAACATGCGCCAGCCCGCTGAAGAAGACCAACGTTCCAAACTTGAATTCTTCCTCGGGAGCTGCGGGTATAAAGCGCAGCCAGAGGTTTCGCGCGCTGGCCCTTTCAAAATCAATTCCCGCTGAGCGGAACGTGCTCCAAACAAAACCTGAGCAATCGAACCCCGACGGTCCCGTGCCACCCCAACGATAGTGTGCCCCCAGTCGGTCATCAATTGCTGCAGCCATCATGTCTTCAAACTTCAAAAAACCTGCACGGTTACGGCTCTCGGCTGATGCGGGCGCCGATTTAATAGGAGATGCTGCTAACCCAATTACCTTGCCGACTTGGGTGTATTCATCCAATTCTTCAGCTTGTGGTCGCTCGTTAAGTGTCTGGGCATTCAATGGCGCAGAAACTCCGAAGCAGCAAATTGCCAGCAGGGCAAACGGCAACAGTTTCTTCAGGAACATCGAGGGCATACCTACCTTGTACTTGGCTTGTCCTAAACAGCTTTTGGGATTTCTGTGAGAATCTCGCCTGAAATCAACGCGAATCTTAATGACCGCAACAGAACGCCACAAGAAGCAATGTGACTGTTTCGTGACGAATCACCGCAGTCGCGCTGCAGCCGGACCAAAAGAGGTCACGAAAGCTTAACGGCGGATGGTAGGAACCGATTGATTCAGTGGCAGTGTTTGAGGACGAAACAGCGGCAGCGGTCAGAATGAGAGGATTTCACTGCCGGGCTATGGCAATGTGAATGGAAAGCTGCAACTGCGACCGAAACGGCCCGCTATCGCGAGATGTTTCTTAGCAAGTTGAAGGCGAAGAGCAATGTGAGTGCTACGGTCATGGGGCAATTCTTCGGATTGCTCAAAAGCAACCCAAGTGATAGATAAGCATAATAGGAAAGAATTTCCGGTCTCTATACCCCTTTATTTACCCTCCTCTCTGTCCTGACAATAGAAAATCGGCAAGTGCTAACCGCTTGTCTTCATCAGTGCTTTCCTTATCCTCCAGCAATGTCAGGATCCATATGAGCGCGCGGCTTTTTTCATCGAGTGAGAGCAAAGCGTCTTGATTTACACTCAACTTCGCCCGACTAACGAGAGTGTCGAGTGTCTCCGCTTTTGCCAGTTCGTTGGTCTCGCTAAACCGGGCCGCTTTTGTGATTCTGTTGATACGCCTGTAGACCATCCCTTTCGCTCCTTCGTACAGAGCTTCGGGACCCAAGGGCACATCAGTTCCCTTGATATTCACCGTTGTAAATTTCGCTCGAATCACCGCCAGATAGCCTACGCCCAGTATCACTGCCTTGAAGATCGGATTTATTCCCTGCAATGGCTGCAGATCTTTAAAGATGACATAAATAGCCGCTGCGGCAAGTCCATTGATCAAAATGAACCCCCACCACCATGCCCAGAGGGCCAGGCGGCTCGGTACTTTCGCAGGAACGTAGAATGTCCGATCGAGATCGAAAAGTGTGAGCAAACCGGCAGTGAGGCCGGCTATAGTAAGGTCCAATTTACCTACTCCTTGCGGCTTAACTTCTCTTGCCGCAGTTGTTGGAGCTCTCGCTCAATTGCACTGTCAAGGTCCTCCTTGGCAAACCTCTCGAGAGCATCCAGCCGATCGTCGTCCTGCAACGCTTTCTCTTCGATGAGCACGAAGTCCTCCTCTGGCGCGACGCTGGTAGTTGAGAAGGGACCATCAGTTTGCCGCTGTAAGAGCTGGCGCACATAGCGGCCCTCGTCAGTCAAATGAACCATTCGGCGAGACTCGTCGAAAATTGCAAAGTCCTTACTTTCTAAACTCCTTGAGATATTGATTGCTTCGGCGGGAGTGATACGAGTGGTTGATGACAACTGATGAATGGCCGATAAACCCCTTTCGTCGATTGCCTTCAACAGCCCTGCTTCAGCGGGCGTAATAGCATAACGCGTCACCACGACTCCTTCAGGCTATCTGGCCGCCGGCCTGGTAATTCAAGCCCACGGTAATGATTTTCTGTAACAACTGATCGTAGGGCACACCGGAATGCGCGGCCGAATCGGCAAAATCTTCGCCGCAAGCGATCTGAGGATTTGGATTTGCCTCCAGCAGGTAAAACTGACCGTCTTCGGTAAAACGGTAATCCATTCGTGCGTATCCGCTTAGAAACAGATACCGGTAAATACGCTTTGAGAGTCGTTCAACACTTTTGCGCTGCTCAGGCGACAACTCTGCCGGTTTTGTCTTCACGCCCACGCGTTCCTGGTATGCGGGATCCCATTTAACCTTGAGCGTCGCTATATTCTCAGCGCCCTCCGGCAATTTTTCCATGACTAACTCCCACGGCGCGTAAGTCTGGATATTCTGGTTGCCGATTAGCCCAACATAAATCTCCCGCCCCTTAATGAACTGCTCCGCAATGGCAGCAGTGTTGTTCTGCCGATGAATGAATTCTACGCGCTGGGCCAACTTATCGTCATCGTGCACAATTGATGCCTGGGCGATACCTACGGATCCCTCTTCGCTAATTGATTTGACCAGCAGCGGAAACTTGAGTCGCTTGGGCCGTCTCACCTTTCGGTTCATTGGAAAGACCGCAAAATTGGGCACCTGAATGCGATGATAGGCCAACAGCATTTTGGTCAATGCTTTGTCGTGTGCAAGCGTGAGGCCACGAGGATTACACCCCGTATAGGGCTGCTTCATTAGCTCCAGATAACTCACTACGTGCTGATCGTAAAGCGGGTAGCCGTGAAACTCTTCAAGCAGGTTGAACGCGATATGCGGCTTGTGTTCCATGAGGGCATTGCCGATCACGTTCAATTGATTATAGAGACCGACTGGATAGACCTCATGGCCCATCTTTTTCAGCGTCGAGATCACGTCAAATTCGGTCTTAATCTCCAGCTGCTCTTTTTCACTCAAACCATTGAGCGAATCCGGCGGCACGAAGTCTTCGTGCACGAGCACGATGATACGAAGCTTCTTCCGGGGTTCGAATTTCATACCGCAATGCGATGATAACCCGAATGCAGGATATTCATCACCTGAACCGTAAGAACAATCATTAGACGCCGTCGTGTTTCTCTTGGTGGACTGGCAACACGAAGCTTCAATTCCTGGCAGCGGTCAATCATGTTTTTCAACACATGGTCGATCGTGTATTGATGGACTTCTGTTCCGTCGGCAACGATTTCGCGCACCTCTCTGCGGACGCCTCGAATGAAGCTCGCTGCGCTGGGACGAAATCTGTGCTTGGGGTCTTCAGAAAAGATGCGACGCAGATCGCGATCATAAACGGCAGGCCACTCGAAATCGTACCGTTCCCGTTTGCGCCGGTAGTGATCGCGTAAGGTAATCCGGAGGGCAGATAAGGGCTCCACCTTCGTACGCGTCCGGTTTCTCGGTCTGGTGCCTGCCAGTTGTTCCATCAACTCGTCAATGTATTCGAGTTTCTTAAGTGCAGGCCAACCCCGGTAGCGACGCCGCCATCTTGAACGCGGGCTCAACCATACCGCAAAGGTCTCCGCAAAATCCTCTGCCGGGTGAGCCTGGGCATACCATGCTCGCAAATGCAGGACAAAATTGCGGCTCTTCGGCTTGGGCTTGTAGAAATCGGGATACGGCTGGGTAAAAGAGCCAAAGAGTTCCCGCCAACGTCGTTTGAAGTGTAGACGAAAAGCCGTATCCAGAGCATGACCTGCTTCGTGGCGAAGGATGCGCATGCATTCCGTGTCAGTGCCGCCTTCTACTTCCAGCATCTGCTTGCGTTCCAGCTTCATTAAGCGGGGGTGGGCGAGATAAAAAGGAATGGCGATACCGGGAACGCCATCGGGAGAAAACCACTCTTCTGAGAGCCACACGTGAGGCTTGAAACGAATGCCACGCGCGTTCAATTCCTCATAAAGGCGCTTGATCTGAGGCTCGAGAAAAGAACCTTTAATTTTTATCGGCAGATCAGAGATGCGCAGATCGAGCAAATGCTCGTCAGTGAGCCGATGCCAGGGAAAACGGTAGCTCACCTAAGCTGGCCCCCGCATCTAAAGGAGCTCTGTAAGAACGGTAATGATTGCGCCGGGCAGGACAAAATAGCGAGACACGAAGCTACGCCAGGGCTGAAGACAGGCATTCTCTAAACAAACCATCAACACGAGTTTTGGACAGCAAAGTCATTGTAGCTACCTTCCAAAGGATGCGCTAGCCGTTACTGCGGACACTCCGCGTTTGTATGCGTTATTACAGAACTGAAGCGATCCTGGTATTCCGCCGAGGTGATAAAGGAACAAACCAGGGCTTGTTGGCCCGCCGTATTCTGCCGGGGGAAACGGTCTATTTGCCGGAGCCAGAAATCGAAGCCGCCTGTTTCCGGATCGCGTCGCAGATAACCATAGTAAAGGTTCAAAACAAAAGTGCGATTGTACTCACGTTCGATGAAGGCAACATTGTCCGCAATCTTCCGCAGCACGCCGGCGCGAGTCTCCAATCCATTTGTCAAACCCTCGACGAAGGCGGTCAACTCCGCAGCGCTCAGGGAATTTCCGGTGTTGGCGTTCAGCCGTTGGACAAATGTCTGCGCCGATTCGGTTACAGGATAAATCGCGAGGAACGCAGGACGGTGTACAAATACATCAGTAAGGGCGGCTTTGCTTGCCTCCAGTTGTAGGCCACCAACTACTCGGCTGCGATCAGCCTGAAATTCGTCATAAGCTGGTCGATAGTCGTCATCCGCACCAAACGATGCTTTGAAGAGCCGATAGACAAAGCCTGCGCTCTCTTGATATTCAGGCTCAAAGAAGAACGCGTCGCTAACTCTAATCCGCCTCTCGCGAAAGCAAACCTGATCTAAACCGCAACTGGTAATCTCATTTGTCCAGAAAGCCAACCCTTCTGGATCCGGCTCGCGATTAAGGAAATCGATATAATGTTGCCGCACGAAGAATTGCGCGTCCGCGTCGTCGAGCGGGTTGCTCGTGGGCATAGTAGTATCGTTGTCCCTGATGGTTAAGGTTGCGACCTTCTGAGTACCCAGCGTCACGGCACCCACCGGACTGCCAAGAATAATGTTAAGAGATTCGTCTCCTTCAACATGCAGATCGTCGACAAGCAGAACCGAAATGCTCTTGCTTGTTTCGCCCGGCGCAAAGTTGAGAGTGCCATTGGCAACTTGATAATCGGTCCTCTGCCGGGCCGTTCCATCGCTGGTATAAAAATCTATTGCGGCCGGAAGCGAACTCTCGGGGGTCCGGTTGACTGTTACAATCACGCCGCCGGAATCTTCTGCGGTCGTGTAATCTGTGGCACTGAACTGGACGGAAGCCAACCCTGGCGTGGGACTCAAGCTCAACGCGTCAAACTCAATTTGCCCTGGCCCCGTGAAGGCTTCAGGAATCAGCTCGAGGAAGTAAAGTCTAATCTTTCTTCCGGCATAAGCAGTGAGCTCACTTGTATGTGTGAGCCAGCCGGTATCGTGATAGCCGCTACTTATACCAGTAGAAAATGAATAAAGCGTTGATAGAACAACGTTCGTGTCGGGATCTCGAACTTGAACATCGTAAGTTCTCGGTTGTGTCGCTCCACAGCAGAAATTCCACTGCGCGCGATCGCGCCATGAAAAGTAAACACTGCCATTGTTCGGCAAGACCACATCCCGGTACATCCTGAACTCCATCGGCCCATCTCCATCAAAACCGTTCCAGGCATCATAGACGCCGGCTTGGGGCGACGTTGGCGCAATGCCATAGGAGCTGAACCCACCTGCCCCGGCCGAGCTGACCTGCCACGCCTGCAATGGACTGCCGCCGCCGCCTTTTGCAACCGTCGAGACATTCCAGCCGCCGAAATCGCCGGTCTCAAAACTGCCGTTAAGGCCGAAGTTGACTTCTAAGTTAAAGATCTGAGATGGATGATGTCCGCCACTGTAGTTGACTATGACGTGCAAATTGATCTTCATGTCAGGAGGAAGAACTGAATCCAAAGACACGAGGAATGGTGCCCGGTTGACACCGGTGCCGGTCGATGCTGGGAGGTCAGGGTATGTAGAACTGGCAGCGGTGATAGTTACTCCAGTTGTAGAGCTTGTTAGCGAAGCATTGATACCCGTAGCAGCAAGCAATCCGGTATTGTTCAAAACAACCGCCAGACTCCCACTGTCACCTGGTTCAATCAGCCCGTCGCCATCGCAACATATTTCAGTTGGCGTCAAGGAAACAATTTCGAGGAAAGCCTTGCCGGTGACGGAGCCGGAACCGGCAATCTGCTGCAATGCTGGGTAAGGCATGATTATTCCCGCTCCCGAGTCGCGATCTGGGCCCGCCTCTTCAATGTCGACGGCTGTGCTGGTAAGGGTTATGCGAATTTCGGCTGGGGAAAGTGTTGGACTTGCCGATTTTAGCAGGGCGGCAATGGCTGCGGCATGTGGCGCAGCCGCAGACGTGCCGAAGAAAGGATTGGGAAAACCACCCGCGCCAGAAATACTGACACCGTCCGCCGCCGCTATGTCAGGCTTCTGTAACAGCAATCCTCCGGTACCTGAAAAATCGCCGGGCTTTAGCGCCGTACCATCTCCCTCAAAGAAGATTCGCCGCGGTCCATCGGAGTTGAATGGCTCAACTGTATCGCTTGAGTTGAAGGCCGCGGGAAATGTGCAACTGCTGCAGACCGCCGCAACGCCAAATGCTCCTGAGGCGGCGTTGTGTCCATGAGTCTCCCCTTCAGTACTAAGTCCCAGTGTGCCGCGGTTGTTACTGAGGTGGAGGAACCGATTGGCCGCACCGCCTCTTTGAACGATAACTACGCGGTTGTCAGTTTCATTCGCCACACTGCTAACCTGCTCATACGGATCCTGAGTGCCGTTTTGAATGTTTGTTGAAGCAGCAACCACAGCGGTGCCTGTGCTGTTCAAGATAAAGAGATCATAGTCATTGCTGGATTGACCCAATGGATCGGACCAGTGCAGGTTTAGTGGCCCGCCGCTAAGAGTGATCGGGTTAAATTGAGCAATTGCGGACGTGGAATCGAAATCGTGAACGACGCCTGCCGGAACAAGCCCAAGCGCACCTCCGTCCGTAAAGTCGCCTTCCCAGGTTCCAGAAGTGTTGTCGTTCTTATTGCCCGAATTGGCCGCCGCTGAGAAATAGAGTGCTCCAGACGAAACTACATCGTTTACGGCTTGAGTGACTATGCCGGCATTGGTTGTCGACAAGACGGCGGCCGTCTGACCATCCTGGAATGGAGATTCAACAAAGTAGCTGATGTCATCAACTATGATGTCGCAACCGGCAGCACGGAGCTCGCGAATATTTTGTGCAAAAGCGGTGATGCCCTTGCCCCCGGTAGCAAAATACAACTGTGCTCCCGGCGCTAGATCATGAATTATTTCCAGCATGGCCGTTCCTTCGTTGCCAAAACCTCCCTGACCTGGCAAAACCGTTACAGGGCCCAGATCTCCCGATGCCTGGCTGAGCGCTAGACTCATGACTCCATCGGACAGGACACCAATCTTTACCCCGCTGCCGTCAGTGTTGAAGGTGCCTCGGGCGCTGAATGCCTGATGGCTCATATCTCCCTCGGAACTGACGCTGCCTATAGCTTGCACAAGCTCCGGCGAGACAGAATTCGCTGTTCGCTTCCCAGGCAACCGGGAGCGGGACTCGGTCTGAAGCTGATACTTATTAAGGTTCCTTGTGGGAGCTTGTGAGAACAACGCTTCCTGCTTCGGCTGAATAAAGACGACTTGTGGAAAGCCGGCGATTGTTTCCAGTTGGTTTAGGACAACTTCCGCGCGAAGGCTGTGATACTGGGGAAAGACGTTTGAAACCTTCACATCCATAGCCTCGAGTTCCTCAAGGAGAGCTCGATCAACGCGCGCAGTTATGTCGACGGTTACGCTCCCATCCTCGGCGGCGCCAACATCAACCATCAGACTTCCGACACCCGCCGCCACCTTGGTACCTTGCCGGCTCTTCATGGCGTAGAGGAGTTGCGAATCAATCTTCTGCTGGTTGGAGTTTCGTGACTGTTTTTCCGCCAACAACGATTGGATTTGAGCGAGAACGTCGGCGGACAGCCTGCTTTCCTGAGGCTTCTTAACCGAGGGAGCGGGATTCTCCGGCCAGTGAGCCATTAAGAAGGAAGTCGGGCCTTCCCCGCCTTTGAGATCGCCGGCTGATTGGGTTCGAGGAAAAACGGCAAGACCAAACAGCGTGGTCATGAGCAGGAATGTGCCTGCAAAACGAGGTGATCGAAAAGGAGTAGTGTTTCCTATCTTCATTCGTCACCGCGGTGAGTTCAGGGCGGGCATTGACTCTTCTATCTTCCAGGCAAACGCCCGAGCCTGCGGCCAAAAATCTGTTGCGCAACCGGGTAGGTGTTGCACGGGAAGTTACCCGAAGCTTCTGGCGATTAGTTTCTCGGCACTACCGCACACGAGCCGCGAGGCCTGAGTTTTTGCACCTGAATGTTCCGAAATATTCGAGGGATGTAGAGACACGCTTCGCCCGCGAGCTTGGCGAGGGTCCGCAACTGCATGGCTGAGCAGGGCCACTGTAGTCTGACTGTGGAAGCTTGTCAAATAACCGACTATTTCAGCTTCCAGGCCTCACGCCAGTCTTCAGATAGGACGAAGGGCATAGTCTTTCCACTACGCATTCTTCACATAGGGGATTTCGCGCTCTGCAGATCCTGCGACCATGCGCGATTAGCAGATGTGAAAACATCACCCAGCTTTTCTTAGGCACTATTTCCATTAAATCCTTTTCTATCTTCTCAGCTTGTTTCTGTTTAGTCAGGCCGAGTCGTCGCGAAAGACGAAAGACGTGCGTATCAACGACGACGCCTGAGGCAATTCCAAAAGCATTGCCCAGCACTACATTTGCAGTCTTGCGAGCGACTCCTGGCAGTTCAAGCAGTTCCTCTATTGTATCGGGCACCCGCCCGTCGTATTCCTCCTCCAGTACCCTGGCCGTACCCTGGATGGCCTTGGCCTTATTGCGAAAGAAGCCGGTGGTGCGAACATCATCCTGCAATTCGGTTTGTGAAACTTTCAGGTAGTCAGCGGGCCTGCGGTACTTGCGAAACAGATCGGCAGTAACGATGTTGACACGTTCGTCAGTGCATTGCGCCGAGAGTATGGTCGCGATCAGCAACTCAAATGCATTTGAGTGATTGAGAGTGCACTTGGCGTCTGGATACGCAATTCTGAGGAGGCGAATAATCTTTTTAGTACGTTCTTTAAGTTCGTCGGGTGCTTTGCTTGCCATTCTCTGGTCTACACCTCGTTCCCAGGGCTTTTCTTCCTCGGCGCCCTTCCTACTGACTAAAACGGCGGCAAGACGCCACCCCGCAGCCGTCATCTCCGCCCGTGTGCGATCTTAACCGCTTCAGGCAAACCACGCAGTCGCATCATCGCCAACACGCCAAGAAGAGGACCCGGAGCAAGGACTATGAACGCGTAATGCCAGCCGACAAGATTAACAAAACGGGGCACCAGTTCGATAGAAATCGTGGTCAACAAAAACCCCAGGCAAGTCTGAATCGTCAGGGCAGTACCGATGTACTGCTGATCACCCATCTCTGTCACGCAAGTTGAGAATTGTGCCGAGTCAGCGACGACGCTGGCTCCCCAGATTGCGGCCAGAATCAACAGCACAAAGGGCGAACCGCTAAAGACCAGGCCAATGAGTAGGCAACAACTGCCACTGATTACCATGGCCCAGGAGGTTACCAGAGTGCGGCCAATTCGATCTGCCACAATACCCGCGACCACGCAGCCGATTGCGCCGCAACCGATTACGAGGAAGGAAGCGACTTCCGCCAGCATGGGCGCGCTGCCCCGGCTTGAAAGGCTCGCGCGAATCATCACCGGCGTCCAGGTCCACATGGCGTAGAGCTCCCACATGTGACCGAGATATCCAAAATTAGCCAGCCGCACCCCACGGTTGCGGAAGACCTTAAATATTTGGCTAGCGTCGAACCTCGCCGCCGGCATGGCATAAGGTCCATCCTTGAGAAAGATAATTACGATGAGACCGCCAATTACAGCCAACAGCGAAACAAACAGAATATTCGAACGCCAGTAATTACTTCCCAGGCCGTTCACCAGATAAGGTGATGCCTTTCCCAGCGTCAGCGCACCGACCAGAACGCCGAGGGCCATACCACGCGAACGCTGAAACCAGCTCGCCATGATCTTCATTCCTGGAGGATACACGCCGGCTAGAAACACGCCGGTCAAAAAGCGCAAGACTATGGCTGTGGCCGCGCCGCGAGCATAAAGAGCGAAGGCGGCATTTATCAACGCACCGCCAAAAGCGGAAAGTGCGAAGAGATGCCGCACACTTAAGATATCGGGAAGATTAAGGAAGGCACTCAGGAGTGTGCCGCAAACAAATCCCAACTGTACGGCGATGGTGATCCAGCTTGCGGACGCTTCACTCAACTGCCATTCGCTGCGCAGAATTGGTACAACAGCGGAGGCGCTGAACCAGAGTGACATTCCCAGCAACTCAGCCGCAGACAGCAGTGCCAAGGCACGCCAGCGGCCAAAGGCAGGCGTATCCGCTTCTAATACCGTACCTGTAGAGATCATGAGCGTCGGTGAGAATACTACACAGAGCAAGACGGCAGGCTGCCCCAACCTGCCGTCTCGGAGACGTGGCCAGAATATGCCCGGCGAGTTGAATCACTCGGGCGCGTTGCTAATAATTATGATTCCTCCGTCCAGCAAGTTCTTAATCATACGCAAGCTGTCGGCTTCGCGAAAAGGACAGATCGAAAGAATTGATTCGATGTCCCACTTGCCATTGATGCGCGACAGAACAAACGCCTCCTGAGGTCCCAGTTGTTGCTCCACCATCTTGTCGGCTTCCATCGCAACTTGCGGCACGGCATGTGGCGAGAGTTGGACATATATCTTTTTTATAAGCTCTTGTTCCGCCTGACTCAGCAGTTCCTGTGCCTCGGAATTTTTTGGCTCCCTAAACAGAACGCGATGCACAATTGGCAGTGCGCGTTCGGCATTTCCATCCTTCAGCTCTCGCCGCGCCAGCCACAAAAGCTCTGAAGCGCTTTCCGGCAAGTCTTGTAATTCCTCTGGAACATCAAAGCCCTTTGGAAGTTCACCAGCTACCCGCGCCGTGCCGTTACTCACAAGTTCAAAGAGTTGTGCATAGACCTCGAACGCTGAGGCATGCATGTTGTAACAGATCTCAGCCACCGACATGCGCCGGGCGACAAAATCGAACAATTGACGAACCTCATTGCTCAATTGAGATAACGGGCGTTTGCCTTCTCCGGGCTCCAGAACCGCGCGGTCGGAGGGGATTAAAGTCCGGTACCGGGCCAATTCGTCCATTCGGTAAATGCCTTCCATGATGACGTTGGTCGGCTCTACCTCAATGCGGATCAGGTCTTCTGGTAACCGCTCATTATCATAAAACTCGAACTGGGCATTCTCCCAAATGAACAGGTCGTAGATAATGTCAAGCGTGCGAATCCGCAGAATTTCGAGTACGCCCTCCGCCGTCAAAAAACCCTGAGCAACAAGGATTTCTCCCAGCCGGCCGCCGGATTTCCTCTGCACTTCCATGGCGACCTGGAGCTGGCTCTCAGTAGCTTTGCCGTAGTGGATGAGTACCTGGCCCAGATACTCCTTTGGGTCGTTGGTATTGGCGCCAACAATAATGCCATTCTCAAAATAGATCTCCTTAACGACCTTGCCGCGGCCAAACTTAAGGGTGCCGGTCTTCCTCCCTGTCGCCAGGAATTGAAGCAGATCGGAGACACTCATTGTCGTGAGAGTTCCGTGAATACCCATTTTCAGTTGATCCTACCGGTGCGGTGCTGGGCCATCTATCTTAGTTTATTGGAGAGCGCTCCTGGAAAATGGAAGGCGAGCACTATTACTGTGCACATAAGAGAGTACATGCGATTTGAATTGGGATTCAAGTGGCAGGTTGAGAGATTATCCCTCTTCGAGCTTTCAGAAGCCTCAAGCCGGACCCTTTTTCGATTTCCAGGGAAATTAACGTGGTAGGGAGCACTCTTTAAATAATTGGCTTTTAGTACCTGGCTAGGCTTACGCTTTTGTGGCAGACACGATAATGGCGTGGGCGGGAAAACTCATGCGGCCTTCAGAGAAAAATGGGCGGACAGCTTCTTCAACACCTAGTTTGGCCTGTTGCAGTTGCTCTGAAGAGAGGCGAGCAATCTTCTCGCGGAGGGTGTCAGACATCTCAGTTCGAAGTTCCCAAAAGCGCTCCGGCGAAATAGAGGCTTCGATTCTGAAATCCACCTGACGCTCCGTCGCAGTTGCGGCGCCCGCATCGCGCATTAGCTGAACGAGCTTGCCGGGAACTGCAAAACGGAAGGCGCCGGGAGCATCCGGATCTTCGGGAGGAGATTCAATGAAGCGCGCCATGACTTCAACCATGAGACCGAAAAACGGATTGAGGTCCCTGTCGGCCCAAACCACAAACGACACGAGACCCTTCGGTCGCACCACGCGCAGGGCTTCCCGTAACCCAGCCAGAGGTTCTGGAAAAAACATCGCTGAAAGCCTGCCGACGACGCAATCGAATGAATCATTGGAAAATGGTAAAGCCTGCGCAGCGCACTGCCCGAAAAGAATATTCTTTAACCCGCGTCTCGTAGCCTCTCCTCGAGCAGCGTCCACCATGGCAGGTACCGGATCGGTGTAGGTAATCAAACCCTCTGGTCCTACTGTGCGAGCAAGGGTGAGTGAGGGCTCTCCGCTGCCGCCGCCGATATCGAGCACAACGGCTTTCGATCGTACCTGAGCCTCTTCGATAAGTGCCCTCGTCAACGGCGCAAACATCCTCTCAATTAGCGCCCGATGCTTTTCCCAATACTGCGCCGATGTCTGCCACGCCGAAAGGATCTCAGTGTTCGAGGTCATCTATTTGGGCTCCAGGGGTAAGCCCGCTCGTTCCCAGGCCTCAAAACCTCCGTAAAGCGGATGAACGTTCTTGAATCCATGGTCCATCAACTCCTGCGCCACACGGGCGCTGGACGCTTCGTGCGGTCAAGTGCAATAGGTAATTACAGTGCGATCGCGCGGGATCTCGGCAAGATGTTTTTGGACCTCGTCTGCCGGAACCCTAATCGCCTCGAGTAACTTGGTTTCGGCTGCGGCCCAAGCTTTTGGATTGCGTGTGTCAACATAAGAGAGTCGCTCACCACGATCCATTCTCTCTCTCAACTCGTCAACAGTGACTCTTGTTGCTTCCATTGCCAGCCCTTCCTTTCTAACCCGGCCAACTAGCTGGAATTGTTTGTGAAAGTATGCAGAAACTATTTGAACCCAACCGTGGCGACCAACGGTAAGTTCATGCGTCACTTCATCTTCTCGCTCCAACTGAGCGGCATAAACGCTGTCGTCCTGATGCATGACGACTGACCCTTCGCGCCCGTCTCTGGAGGCGATTAGCCGGACAGTAATCATTTCATCCCACTTTGATTCACTAGTTCCAACTAAAGTTTGAGAAACTCAGTTAGCATCGAAGTCAGTAGACTTGATGAAAATCTCCACCAGGTGGTTGTGTAAAGATAGAAACCAACCCAATTCACTTCAGGCAAAGAGTGATAAAGCAGTGCGGAGAAGTTGGCGGCGTTCGCTATGAAATTACGCTCTCCTTCCAACAGACTGCTGACTTGTGTTGCAAGTTGTGCATAGAGGTCGGGTTTGCTTCCAACGTTCAGTTCTGCGACCTGGAACGTCATCTACCTATGCGCCTTCTGATGCGGTCTGCGTGTTTGCGGAAATGTTGCTGTCCGGTCTTATGCTTATTACCACCGATTTTGATACCGGTGTATTACTCTTGTCGGCGACACTTCGCACAGGCACCAGCACATTTGTCTCGGGGAAGTAGGTAGCTGCACAACGGGTTGGAATGTCGTAAGCCACGACAGTGAACCGGTGGGCCACGCGCTCCTCACCTTCGAAGTGGCTAATAAGGTCCACAATCTGCCCATCTCGCAGGCCCGCCGCTCTCATGTCATCAGCATTGAGCAAGACAACCCGGCGACCATGGTGAATTCCTCGATAACGATCATTCAAGCCATAGATTGACGTATTGAATTGATCGTGGCTTCTAATGGTCATCATCAGAAACTGGTCTTGCTTGAGATTGTGTTGCGGCAACGGGTGAATAGTGAACGTCGCCCGCCCACTGCCAGTCTTGAAGGTGCGCTCACGGACAGGATTTGGTAGATGAAAGCCACCGGGCTCACGAACACGCTCGTTGTAACCTTCAAATCCCGGAACTACGCGTGCGATGTGGTCTCGAATTCGATCATAATCCTCACTCAACCTCTGCCAATCGACAGCGCTGCGACTCCCCAGCGTAGCCTGGGCTAAACGAGCGACAATTGCCACTTCGCTGAGCAGGTGCTCTGATGCCGGTGGTAAGAAACCACGGGAGCCCTGGACCACCGCCATAGAATTCTCAGTCGATACAAATTGCGGCTTTCCGGCTTGCCGATCGGCTTCTGTACGACCCAGGCACGGCAGAATCAAAGCCTGCTCACCGGTGATCAAGTGTCCCCGATTCAGCTTCGTAGAAACCTGTGCCGTCAGCCCGCATCGTCGAAGCGCCGCTGCCGTATATTCCGTGTCCGGAGTAGCCGAAAGAAAATTGCCGCCCAGGGCAAAGAACACTTTGGCACGCCCATCATGCAAGGCCTGGATGGCCTTGACCGTGTCGTGGCCGTGCCGTCGCGGCGGCTCGAAGCTGAACTCAACACCCAGCTTGTTGAGAAAGGCATCACTGGGCCGTTCCCAAATGCCCATCGTCCGGTCTCCCTGCACGTTGCTATGCCCTCGCACGGGACACAACCCAGCGCCGGGTTTTCCAATCTGCCCTCGAAGCAACATCAGATTGACGATCTCCTGAATATTGGCCACCGCATTCTTATGCTGGGTCAAGCCCATCGCCCAACAGAAGATTGTGCATTCTGAGTCAATAAAAATCCTCGCTGCGTCCTCAATCAAGGATTTCGAAACGCCAGACTGCTCCAGGATGTCGCCCCAATGGACTTTCTCCAGAGCAGCGGCAAACTCAGCAAAACCCGCCGTGTAGTTATTAATGAACTCGTGATCCAGGACCGTTTGCCCTCGCCGCTCGTCTTCGGCAAGGATCTCCTTCATGATTCCCTTCAGCAAGGCCACGTCACCATTGATTCGCACCTGCAAAAACAGCTTGGCTAAAGGAGTGCCGCTTCCCAGCCAGCCAAGAACGTTTTGCGGGTGCTTAAATCGTGTCATGCCAACTTCCGGAAGCGGATTGATGTGGACCAGCGTGCACCCATTTCGGCTGGCCTTCTCTAGAGCACCCAGCATCCGGGGATGATTCGTGCCCGGATTCTGGCCAATCACAAAGATCGCCTGGGCTAATCCAAAATCTTCCAATGCAACTGTACCCTTACTCACGCCGATTGCTTCGCTGAGTGCCGAGCCACTCGATTCGTGACACATGTTTGAGCAGTCGGGCAAATTGTTTGTGCCAAACTGCCTGACAAAAAGCTGGTAGAGAAACGCGGCTTCATTGCTAGTGCGCCCCGAAGTGTAAAATATTGCCTGGTCCGGATGAGCGAGGGAGTTCAATTCTGCGGCGATCAACCGAAAGGCTTCGTCCCAATCAAGCCTCTCGTAATGAGTCGCCCCACGACGCAGCACCATCGGGTGTGTGATGCGGCCTTGTTGACCCAGCCAGTAGTCTGACTGCTGTGAGAGATCTGCGACGCTCCAGTTATTGAAGAATTCCGGCGTGACGCGTTTAGTAGTAGCCTCGTCCGCAACGTGCTTGGCGCCATTTTCGCAGAACTCAGCTGCCGAACGTTCGCCATCAGGTTCCGGCCAGGCGCAGCCGGGGCAATCGAATCCGGTTTTCTGATTCAGTTTCAGCAGCGTGCGCAGGCCGCGCACAAGTCCCATTTCGCTCCAGACGCTCTTCATGGTGGAGACGATTGCGGGCAGGCCACCAGCAGTTTTGCTGAGCGGCTTGATTTGCACCGGAGTGTTTTCCTCGGGTGGCTGGGCGCTCGGCTGAGTACTCATAAAAATCCTGTTGGGCTGTACCGGCCATTATGGAAAAGGTTCGGAAACAGTCGGCTCAATTTTAGAGGGAGGAATGAGGCTTTACAACTGTTTGTTTCTTCTCTATCGCGCCAGAGGAGGAATATCGGACCATTGCCACAAGCTTATCTTGTTCATAAACGTACAGATCCTTTTCAAGTAAGGAGCCGGCAGAGTTAACCCATACTACGTCATTAAGTCTCCCATCGGAGTCATAAGAGTAAGTGCCTTTCTTCTCCAGATCATCCTTCTTCACAATTGACCTATCCCTTATTATCAATTCGTCGTATCCTTTGTAACTAAAATGGGTTGTTATATTTCCTTTCCGGTCATAAGCGGTGAAACTCTGCCGATTAGAGTTCGTTTCCTTCAATTCACCAAAGAGATAGATAAAAAATGATGATTCGACGCGCACCGATTTCACCAAACCGTTCAAGCCTGCAACCTGTCTATCCGTTTTCTTCTGACTACAGACCGGTAAATAACACATGAGATGTATTAACAGAGTTATGACGAGCTGGCGTTTACCAAAACTCATGACAATAGAAGATATTATTAGGCGCCGGGCATTAGCGGGCAGGCTTAGCTACGTTTAATCGAGTACGTCAACGCGCTGACCTACCACTAGGCGGCCGCCTTGCAACACGCGCGCGTAAACACGCGACCACCCGGGATGGACCTTTTGTGAGATCCGCTCATATTGGCCATCAGAAAATGATTCGGGGATTGAATTACAGGGTGAAGTGTATTTTACGACCCCCACAACTACATCTT